>JAILEJ010000244.1 GCA_024688095.1 Butyrivibrio sp. | reverse complement strand
GTATCTGTTTCAAATCCTGCACCAGCCTGCTTAACATTGTTACAGGCAATCATATCAAGGTTCTTTTTTTCAAGCTTTGCAATTGAATTATCTATCATATTTTCAGTTTCCATAGAAAAACCGCAAAGGAACTGATCTTCTCTTCTATGTTCACCACAATACTTTAATATGTCATCTGTTCTTTCAAGAGCAATTGACATGTCTGAATCTTTTTTCTTTATCTTATTATCTGCAACACTTGCCGGTCTGTAATCAGCAACTGCTGCTGCCTTAATAAGAATATCAGTTTTGTCAAAAGAAGCCGTAACTGCCTCATACATATCTCTTGCTGAAACTACATTTATTGTATTTACAAATGGAATCGGCTCAAGTGAAACCTTACCACTTATAAGTGTAACTTCCGCACCTCTAAGCATAGCCTGTCTTGCAATAGCATATCCCATTTTACCACTGCTGTGATTTGTGAGAAATCTTACAGGATCAATTGCTTCCTGTGTTGGTCCCGCTGTTACCATTACACGAATTCCCTTCATGTCCTTGTCCTGAGCAATAGTACGTTCTATATTTTGTACAAGTACCTGAGGCGTCGGCAATTTGCCTTTTCCTGAATCTCCACATGCAAGGTATCCTGAAGCAGAATCTATAATCTCAAATCCATAATGCTTAAGTTTTTCGATATTATCCCGGGTTATCGGATTTTCAAGCATCGCAGTATTCATAGAAGGTGAAACAAGCTTTTTACATTTTGCAGCAAGAACAACAGTTGTAAGCATATCATCTGCAATACCATTAGCCATCTTTGCAATAATATCAGCAGTTGCAGGTGCTATCATAATTACATCTGCCTTTTTTGCCAGAGAAATATGTTTAACATCAAATTCAAAATTTCTGTCAAATGTATCAAGTATGCATTTATTTCCAGTGAGAGTTTCAAAAGTAATTGGTGTAATAAATTTTGCAGCATTTGCAGTCATAAGTACATGCACTTCGGCACCAGCCTTTTTTAATGCACTTGCAACATCTGCCATCTTATATGCTGCTATTCCACCAGAAATTCCTAAAACTACACATTTTCCGTTTAAATTTTCCATCTAATCTCGTATAATCCAATAGGACAATTAATATGTTCATTGATTTTCTAATAAAAATCAATGATCTATGGATTAATCCTTTCTAATAGATTCGTATTATGAATTGATAAAATATTCAATATATTTTTTAGTAAATCAAATTTAGTTTCATTTCTCATAATATACGAAAACAAAAATCAAAACAATAGTCAGTCCCTTTATAAATAAACTATTAGAAAGATATTTAATTAATATTTTGAAAAGAGGAAATTATGATACTTGCTGCAGACATCGGAAATACAACAATTGCTCTTGCATTAGTAGGACTGGAAACAAACGATTCCAAGGACATCAACATAATTAAAATAGAAAAAATAGCTTCTGATACTTCACGTTCATCCAGGGATATTGCAAATCAGCTTTTAAAACTTTTTGATAATGTTAGTCTTGAAGGCGCTATTATAAGCAGTGTAGTTCCTGCCCTATCTACATCACTTGCCAAAGCAGTTCATGATATATGGAATGTAGAATCTCTTCTGGTCACAAAAACATCAAAAACCGGGCTGACCTTTAATAAAGTGGATACAAATACCGTTGGTAATGACAGATTTGTAGACGCCGCATGGGCAAATGCTCACTATCCACTTCCCGCTGTTACCATAGATATGGGAAGTGCCACAACTTTTAATGTAATTTCAAAAGATGGTGAATTTACAGGCGGAATCATATGCGCAGGACTTAATATGAATCTGAAATCCCTTCATGAAAAAACTGCCCAGCTTCCACTCCTTACTCCGGAAGCGCCATCTTCTCTAATTGGGATTAATACTACAGAATGTATGCTCTCAGGTGCAGTATTTGGTCAGGCAGCAATGATTGATGGATTTCTTCAGCGAATCGAAAAAAAACTTGGTGCTCCTGTAACAGTAATAATTACAGGTGGTGCCGCAGAGCTTGTAGAAAAGTACATTTTCCATCCACATATATATGACAAAAATCTTTTATTTAAAGGTTTATTCCTTCTATATACCATGAATTCCATTTAACATTACAGGCTGCTGTTTTAAATTGCAGCCTTAATTTTTGGAAAAATTTTATTATTATTTCTTGACTTAAATCATACAAAATACATACATTTCTGATACTATTTAGATGAAATATAAATTTGCACTTTATCTGTCCTTAGACAGAACGGTAGCAGGAGGTAAAAAAATGAATAAGAATTTAAACGTACAGCATTTAGTACAACTGGCAATGCTTATAGCAATCCAGATTGTTATGAAAGCCATTGGTCTTGGCAGTGTTCCGGTAGGACCTCTGTATATGAGCTTTCTCACTATTCCGATCGCTGTAGGCGCAATTCTGATTGGACCAGCCGCTGGTGCAGTTCTTGGCGGAGTATTTGGTCTTGTTAGTTTCTGGGATGCAGTTACAGGAGCATCAGTTATGACAGGAACATTCTTCCAGATCAGTCCTGTAAAAACCTTCGTACTTTGTGTTCTTACAAGAGTACTTATGGGATTCTGCACAGGATTATTATTTAAGGCATTAAATCACTTTGGCAGATATTCAAGCTGGAAGTATCTCGTTGGAAGTATAGCCGCTCCGGTTCTTAATACTTTCTTCTTTATGGGATACATCATACTTGCATTCTATCAGACATCATATATACAGGAACTTGTAGCTGCAAAGGGGGCATCAAATGCTTTCATGTTTGTAATTCTTCTGGTTGGTGTACAGGGACTTGTAGAAGCTATAGCATGTGGAATTGTTGGAACGATTGTTTGTAAAGCTCTTTCATCAACAATCTTCCGCATGAGTGGTGCAACAGCATAAAATTAAAAACTATATATTATTGTTTTCATCAGAAAATCAATAATATAAAAATAAAAATCACTTCATCAAATGATGAAGTGATTTTTTATTTATCTTATTATTAAAACAATTTCTCTATTTGATAACTTGAATTATAGCAATAAATTACATAGCATCAAAAGTTTCCTTAATTGCATCAAGGAATTCTTCTGAACCAAGCTTTGTAGCATTTGTAAGCTTGGTAATAAGGCAGAGATCTCCAGTCATCTTACCTGATTCAATAGTTGAAAGTGTTGCCTTCTCCATCTTATCTGCCCAATCGCAAAGTCCCTGAATTCCATCCAGTTCTCCACGTTTTCTCATAGCACCTGTCCATGCAAAAATTGTTGCTACAGGATTTGTAGAAGTTGGTTCTCCCTTAAGATATTTATAATAATGCCTCTGTACTGTTCCATGAGCTGCTTCATATTCATAAACGCCTGTTGGAGATACAAGAACAGAAGTCATCATAGCAAGTGAACCAAATGCAGATGAAACCATATCACTCATAACATCTCCATCATAATTCTTACAAGCCCAGATAAATCCACCCTTTGACTTCATAACACGAGCTACTGCATCATCAATAAGTGTATAGAAATACTCAATACCTGCATCTTCAAATGCTTTCTTATACTCTTCTTCATATAATTTATCGAAAATATCTCTGAATCTTCTGTCATATACTTTACTGATAGTATCCTTTGTACCAAGCCAGAGATCCTTCTTTTCTGAAAGAGCATAATTAAAGCATGCCTTTGCAAAACTCTCAATTGACTTATCCTTATTGTGCATACCCTGAATTATTCCAGGTCCTTCAAACTCATAGATAGTCTCTCTGATTTCTTTTCCATCTTCACCAGTAAATACAAGTTCAGCCTTTCCTTTACCAGGAACTGCAATTTCTACATTCTTGTAAACATCACCATATGCATGACGTGCAAGTGTAATTGGTTTCTCCCAGGTTCTTACATTAGGATCTATTCCCTTAACCATGATAGGTGTACGGAAAACTGTTCCATCAAGAATTGCTCTGATTGTTCCATTTGGAGACTTATACATCTTCTTAAGACTGTACTCTTTAATACGCTCATCATTTGGAGTAATTGTTGCACATTTAACTGCAACGCCATACTTAAGAGTAGCATTGGCACTGTCAACAGTAACCTGGTCATCAGTCTCATCTCTGTGCTTGAGTCCAAGATCATAATATTCAGACTTAAGATCAATATATGGAAGAATAAGCTTATCCTTGATCATGCCCCAGAGTACTCTGGTCATCTCATCTCCATCCATCTCAACAATAGGGGTAGTCATTTCAATTTTTGCCATTATTCTGCTCCTTATTTTTTATTCTTTATTATATTTTTGTATCTAAAATTTATTCCTGATTTTCGTCCTGATGCTCATCATCATAATCATCAAAAAAGCCATTAGAAAGCATATTATTATATGCATTGATCATATGCTGATTAGCAAGCTGTTCAGCTTTATCAGGATTTTTTTCTTTGATAGCTTCCATAATAGCTCTGTGCTCACCATTTGAGGCATTTCCTCTTTTGGTTACAAGAGACTGTTTTCTGATACGCCAAACATATTGATGATAATCTTTCAAAAGGTGCTCAAGCATCTTTGAATTACATGACTCATAAAGTATATTATGAAATCTGTTATCCAGCTCAGCTATCTGTTCCATGTGACCTTTTGATGCATGAAATTCAGCCAGAAAAATATTTTCTTCCATCTCTTCAAGCTGTTCTTCTGTAATATGCTCACATGCCCATCTTGCACACAATCCTTCAAGCTTGGAACGTATCATATAGATATCTTTGATATCCTTCACTTTTATTCCGGTAACATAAGCGCCTTTATTAGGTATGATCTGAATAAGGCCTTCAAGCTCAAGCTGTCTGAATGCCTCTCTTACAGGAGTTCTGGATACACCTAGCTCCTCTCCGATTGCCACTTCTCTAAGCTCTTCATGGTCCTTATATTTACCATTTAAAATATCCTCTCTTATACGATTAAAAACTCTGCCTCTAAGAGAATACTTATCTGTTACTTCTTGCTTTAAATCATTGCTACTATTCATATGTAACACACCCTCACTTAATTCTTACCGTATATTTATTATTTTATGCCTCTGTAACCTCAACCTTGCCTTCTGATATTCTGATACCAAGCTCTTCTCCAACTTTTTGTATCTCATTGATAAGTTCATTATCTGTCATTACTGTAACACGTCCGCTGGCATATTCAGCATCAACCCACTCTTTGATCTTAGTAACAAGTGGTGAAGACTTTGTAAGTGCATTGTCTTCTTTTAATTTGTAATGAATATTTATCCAGTGAGCAATTCCAGCAAGACCGGAAGTATTTGAAACAGCACTGATAGGAGGTCTTCTAAGGAATTTATCTGTATCAAATATGTTATAGATTTCCTCATTTTTCAAAAGACCATCAGCGTGTATACCGGCCCTTGTAACATTGAAGTTCTTTCCAACAAACGGTGTCTGAGGCGGAACTGTGAATCCAATCTCCTTTTCATAATACTCTGCAAGATCTGTTATAACCTGAGTATTCATGCCATTGAGTGTACCCTTTAGCTGTGCATATTCAAATATCATAGCTTCAAGAGGTGTATTTCCTGTTCTCTCACCAATACCGAAAAGTGAAGTGTTAACTGAAGAACAGCCATATAACCAGGCTGTAGTTGAATTAGTAACTGCCTTATAAAAATCATTATGACCATGCCATTCAATAAGTTCACTTGGTACACCGCCATTTGTATTTAGTGCATAAATTATTCCCTGAACACTTCTGGGAATTACGGCTCCTGAAAAGTTTACACCATAACCCATGGTATCGCAAGCTCTTACCTTGACAGGAATTCCATACTCATTTCTAAGCTTCATAAGCTCTATGCAGAATGGAACAACAAATCCATAAATGTCGGCTCTTGTAATATCTTCAAGATGACATCTTGGACTTATTCCCTCTTCAAGACATTCACGAACAACACTAAGATAATGCTCCATGGCCTGTTTTCTTGTCATTTTAAGTTTGAGGAATATATGATAATCGGAGCAGCTTACAAGAATTCCAGTTTCCTTTAAACCAATCTCTTTAACAAGCTTAAAATCTTCCTTACTCGCTCTTATCCAGCTTGTTATCTCTGGAAATTTATATCCTCTTTCAAGACATTTATATACTGCGTCCCTGTCCTTCTTACTATATAAAAAGAACTCACTCTGACGGATCATACCATTTGGTCCGCCAAGTTCATGGAACATATCATATATATCAACAATCTGCTTGGTAGTATATGGAGCTCTTGACTGTTGTCCATCGCGGAAAGTTGTATCTGTGATCCATATATCTTTCGGTACATTATGTGGAACTATTCTGTCATTAAAAGGAATTTTAGGAACTTCTTCATAAGGGAACATATTTCTAAATACATTTGGTTTTTCAACATCATCCAAAATATACATATGCTCTTCAATCTGAAGTAGGTTGTTTTTATCATTCATCGTCACTGGACGATTCTGGAATGTGCTATTCTCTTGACTCATTGCTCTTAACTCCTTTTTCCATACTATTCCTTACCAAAGCATTCCCCGTTGAAATACAGCTTTGGCTTTTCGTATAATTGTATACAATCATACCATCAGTGTCAAGATTATAACTTTATCCTGTTAAATAATAAAAAACATCAAGAAAATAAATATTATTTTCCTGATGTTTTCATAATTCATTTATGTTATTAAAATATTCAGCTTTTAGACTGGTTTTTAGATTAGTTTTATTCGATTTTATTTTAAACTGAAACACCTTCTGGAAAATAAGATGAAATTACTTCTTTATTCATCTTCTCTCCGATTACTATAATAACATCCTGCCCCTTATCAGACTCTGTTACATTAAGTTCCTTTTCTGTGGCATTTATCTCAATCCACTTGTTTTCAGAGATTTCCATAAATCCTTTTATTCTGATAACATTTCCGGTTGTTTTATCTGCAAAAATCCGCCTAACCCTGTCAAGAATATCGGCTTTAGTCAGATGCATCTTCATATAAAAAAGAGATTTATAACCATCCTCTCTGTCTATAGGAAGCTTTTCGTAGGAAGCATGAACATATCCACTGTTTCTGATTTTTTCAAAATCTGCTTCTTTAAGTTCTTCCCATGGACCTTCCATTACAATATCATCAATTTTGCGATTACAATGTATATCAGAAAGTGCTTTATTCAAATGATTCACAACCTTCGACCTGTAATCCTCTGATACATCAGAATTATCTTTTTTTCTAAGAAGATCTACTCTGCTAAGAAGAATAGTTCCAGCACATGCTGCCTGAGATGCAAGAATATAATCAGACTCTTTGGACAGATCATCCTCAAGCCCTGAATCAACAATTGTTATTACGTTTCCAATCTCATACCACCTGTCTAATGGTTCCTCATATAATGTATCAAAAAATTCATCAACATCATATATTCCAGATGGTTCAATAATAACTCTTGTATAACCAAGCATACCCATTGATATAAGCTTTGTTTTATAACGCCTTTTATGACAATCAGCATCACCGCCGCAAACAAGCATTTCTACATCGCAGTTCTCAGATCTTAGATCTCCAAGCAGCATCATATCAACATTTATTGCACCATAATCATTTTCCAAAATGCATATCTTCTCTCCCTTACCAAGAAGATAACGCACATATTCTTTAATAAAAGTGGTTTTTCCTGATCCAAGAAAACCTGTTATAAGATCTATCTTTATCATTTAAATCCATAATCCTTTCTGCATAAGCTCCCCTTACCTGGACTATAGAAATAATAGCACATATATTATTTTTTTACTTCAGGTTCTGCCATCTTTAGCTGCATAATTTTTTCTTTAATTTCAAATTTCTTATAAAGCTTTTTTCCTACCACTAAGAGAATTGCAAAAAATATTATGTAGCATATAAGCTGAGGAATATTTGATACAAATGCAATTACAAATTCTTCAGCAGCATATCTTACCTGACTTACACTTCTCATAAAGCCTTCAGCAATCCTTTCACCAAAGCCTTTTTCTTCCACAACAGGTTCTGTATAAGTACTTACCTGTGTAAGGCTTAAATATAGAGTTGCATAAGAAATCCTGTTGTCCATATTTCTAAGCTGAGACGTATAGCTTTCAATCTCATACTGAACCTCTGTAAGCCTTTCTTCAAGAGTAAGCATATCCTCAAGCTTTTTTGCCTGTTCCATAAACTGTGAAAGTCTTTCCTTCTCAATTTCCAAAGATGCTATTCTGCTCTGAACATCAACATATGTAAGTGAAACATCCTGGACAGAAGAATTTTTGTAAGTAATATTTGCTATAGAAGAAAAACCGTTAATAAAATCATTTAATTTATTCTCTGGCATTCTGATCACAAGATTAGCCGCATTATTATCACTACTGTATTCAGCATCATAATCATATTTATTGCTGTTCATGTATATATCCGAAGACTCGATATAACCACCGTTTTTTTCAATTTCCTCACTAAGGGAATCAACAAGTTCCTGCAGCTGTTTTGTTTCAGCAGTAATATTCATAGTGGTAATTAATTTTCTTGTATCATTTGCAGTAGATTCCTCTGAAACAGAAACATCTCCATTATCACCTTCTGTACCTATTGTGCTGCCTGATTCTGTATTCATAACTTCTTCAGTAGTAGCTGACTCTGCCTCAATATAATCTGCATCATATCCTGTACTTTTTGAACTCATTGAAAGTCCATTATATTCACTGTCTGCAGGTTCTGAACTTAGTCCGACTTCCTCATAATAACTGTCTGCAGAATCCTCTACAGCATAATTATCACTTTCATCATAATAGCTTGAGTATGAACCTAAGCTTCTTCCTGCCAAAAAAGCAAGCATTCTTACTACTACAAACAAAATAAAAACTATAGTTGCGATACCAAGTACTGCTTTTTTCTTCTTCATAATAAACTCCATTCCTCCGTTTTATACGGCATATAAATTATTGTTTATGTGCTTCTAACCTATATACAGATATGGAGTTTAAAATGTTGCAAAAGTTTCAAAAGAATTTTTTGAAAATTATTTTTGGGGAAATCGCTTTTGTTATTTACTGTAAATGCTCTATTTAATTGTATTTATCATTTTGCTGCAATCGCTCTGACAGATTCATTCTCATTATTTAGATTTTCTATTAGAGCTTCCAAATCATTTTCATCAATTTGAGCATTTGCAGAAACAAAAATAGCTTCTTCATCTTCAGCCATGTCAGGCAAAGATATGTCAGAACTAATTTCTATTTTGAATAGATCATACTTTGTAAGAAGCGTTTCAATAGTCTCATCATCAATGCTATTCTTATAAACCAGCCAGATTCCCTGCCCGTTTTCTATTATATCTCCTATAGCATCTGATTTTTCTGTCTCATTGAGTTCTGCATTTTCTGCCTCGTTGAGTTCTGCTTTCTCTGCTGCTCCTTCGGTAATTATGGCATGATCATAATCCTTACCAAATTCAGAAACGCTTTCTTCAGGATATGTATCTTCAGAAGATTCCATCGCCTCATCTGCTAACCCAGCTGATTCCTCTGCGCTTTCTTCCAAATTTTCATCTGCCAGACCAGCTGATTCCTCTGCGCTTTCTTCCATGCTCTCTGAAGACATCGTGCTTTCAGAATGATTATCCCCGATAATTCCACTATTTAGAGCCACAAAGCCTACTACTATAACAACTACCGCAGCTGCAGCAAAAGGCATATACCTTGTAATTCCTATGATTTTTTTCTTTTTATCTTTGCCACTGTTATTTCTTTCAACTTCAGCATTTACATTTTCCAAAATTCTCTTTTTCATTTCAGGAGTAACTTCGATGTGATTCATTATTTCATTATATTTTTTACTCAAAATCGTAGTCCTCCTTCAATATATTTTTTAGTTGTTCACGTCCTCTTGCAAGATTTGAGCGAACAGTTGTCTCCTTCATATCAAGGATATTTGCTATTGCTTTCGTCTGATATCCTTCCTGATAAAAAAGATGTATTACTTCCTTATACTTTTGAGGAAGTGACTTTACTGCATCCCATACAAAAGCAAGATCTTCTTTATCTTCAGAAATAAGCTCATCATTTAATTCATCTGTATTTCTAACCTTGTTATAATCAATCCTATTTTTGGATAAATTGGCACATACTCTAAGAAGCCAAGCTTTTTCATGCTCTTCTGACTCAAACTCCGGAGCCTTTTGCATATACTTTATCAGAGTATCCTGCAGCATATCCTCTGCATCCTGCATATTATGAAGATAAGAATATGCCATCCTGAGTATCTGATTTCCGTACTTATCAAGTATTTCTGATGCGTCTTTTGTGCCTGATGATGCAACTTTTTCATGGTTTTCATATTGCACTGACTTTGCAAAATTACCATCAATTGTTTTCTTTGAAAAATTGATTTTTAGAGACTGAAATTTCAATGCAGAATTTACATTATCAGTCACATTTTTATGATGTGTTTTAAAATCACTAAACCATTTAATTCTGTCAAAGAACATATACAAAATATTTCTGAAGCTTTGGCGATTAGGATCACCGCCAAAATCATCCCCATTATATACTGCCTCCATACAACCTCTCCCTTTTTCAAGCATTGCCTTTTTACAAGAAAGAATTTCGCTTGCAAAATTCCAGCGCGCGAGCAATTTGCGCAAACAATAAATTCCTCTCCGCAAGCTGCGCATCCATAGCGGAGCGCTTTTTTATTTAATAGACAATTCAGAGGAATTTCCTATTAAATAAAAAAGGGAATTTCTCTGTCTATTATATATACAGATAAACTCCCTTTTTTGTTGCAATTTATTTAGCCAGGATTTCTTTAATTTTATAGCCTGCATAAGCAACAATATGACTATGATCAAATGCAAGTCCCTGAGAATCTGTTACTTCAAATGATGTTTCTATTCCATTTTTGCACGACTTATAATCTGCTGTAAGCTTATCATCACCATTTACAAGTTCCAGATGCCATACATTCTCACTTGTCTCTTCAAAACTAAAATCAAACCATTTTGCTTCCTTTGCATCATCGCCTGCATGCACCTTACCTTCAACATCAGAAAGCATAGAAATAAATGTAACTGTAATAGTCCATCCTCTTGGATCACGTCCAGGTTCGCTAAATACTCGTAGCTGATTTATAAAATCAGGCTTTTCAACTCCTGTCTCTTCCATAAGCTCTCTGCTGGCTGCATGATCTACAGTCTCTCCTTCTTCACAAAAGCCTCCAGGAAGTGCATAGCATCCCTTAAATGGATCAATACCTCTCTTTATCAGTAAGAGCTTTAATGCTCCTTCTTTTTCCTTATCCTTTGTAAAAACAGCTATATCTGCAGTAACATTTGGCATAGACCATTCATATTCGTACATTTCGAATTCTCCTTTTTCAAAAGATATCAATAATAAAGGTGATTAATACATAACCTCTGCATATTTTACCACAAATTCAAAGCCAGCCATAATCATACTAAAAAAACTCATTATAATAAGTATAAAAACAGCACCTTTATCATAAATATATTTCTTTGAAAAAGCATTTGAAGCAAGCATTTCTATTCCAAGTCCTATCAGTATTAAAGGCCAACACCTGTAAATTAATTCATAAGAAATCTGAGGCATAAACATATGGATTATAAATAAGATTCCAAAGACAATCATTACAATTCCAGCAGTAATACTTCCAACACGATGAATCTTTAATGTACTTTCATTACATTCTTTTTCATTTTTTATAATGCTTTCCATATCCAAATCTCCCTTCCTGAACTTTTATAACAATATTATTCTTTTTCCTCAATCATGAGCTCCTGTTTCTTACCTTTTATAAGTTTAAACCCTATTAAAATAATGAGGCATGAAATGAAAAGCTGTGGCACATTATATAATACATTTTTTACTGTTGAATAATATGCTTCCCATAAATAATCCGGAATAAATATTTCTATTATAGAAACAAGGGTATTCCAAAGAACCGCCAGACCAACAATAATAAGTATAATTGCAATACTTTTTCTTCTCTTTTCAGGAGAAATCTTAACACCTGCTCCATCAAAAAATTCGTTCCAAATCCAGTCATCTGTTATTTGAAGAAATTTTGAATCTTCTGTATCAGATAAGTTTAATGCATGGAAAAAACCTATAAACCATATAAGAAGTGCAACCGCACCCAAAAAATCCATTCCGATCGTCATACATGAAAAGCAGGCTATAAATAAAGCCATAAGACTTGCACCCATCTTAATAAATCCCATATACATTTCTGCTGCACCTGGCATAAATGCAAGTAAAAATACTAAAACCTTGTTTCTCTTTTTTACACTTATATTCTTCATAATTTAATCCTCCACATTCGGTATATTTGCTAATAATTCTGATTCTTTAATCTTCTGATAAATAGATTTGTTCTCTTCAATTACTTCCTGCTTAGTCCTGTATTCTGTAATTTTCTCTCTGGAATTTCGTACAGCCAATATAGAGTAATCTTCTGATATATTGGCATTAAAATTGCCTATCTGTGACAATAAACATAAAATTATCGATGCCGCCATAGCAAGAAAAACACGCATCTTATAACCTCGAAACTCACGTACTTTGTCATCGTAACTTTTAATAAAATTACCACTATTTATTTCCTGCATTTGTATATCATGGTTATGATGAATATCTATGATCTTCTCATTTGAATCCAGGCCTTCAATTACTTTATCCATAATTTCCGGAGGTGCCTGTATAATTTCATCGTCTTTCACAGAATCTATTAAATTCATTAACTCTTCATCTGTTAAATAGTTCATGCATCCACCTCCATTTTCATAGATTTTTGTAACATCTGTCTTGCTCTGTATATTCTGGTCTGAACTGTCTTTATACTGACATTTTGCTGGTTTGCTATCGTTTTTGCTGTCTTGCCATTTATAAAATGTTCATATGCAACATCCTTATACGCTTCCGGAAGACTTCTACAACTTTCTTCAAATTTTTCCATTACCTCTTTATTCAAATACAAAGTAAGTGGCTCATCTTCTGTGCTTCCTTTAACATCAAACTTTGAATCATCATCAACTACCTGATCTTTCCTTGCTGAACTCTTTAGATAATCAATGCATTTATTAGAAGCAATCCTGCATATCCATGCTTTCTCATTTTTTCCATCAAATTCATCATAATGCTTATAAGCTAATAAAAAGGTTTCCTGGGTAATATCTTCAGATACAAAATAGTCTCCAGTCATTTTTAAGCAGATAGAAAAAACAAGATTCTGGTATGTCTGCATAATTCTTATTAAGTTTTCTTTAGAATCTATTTTCCCCACCTCCCTCTTTCTTTTTTCAAGCGCTTTCATTATATATAACGATCCACAACAATAAAAGTCTTCAACTTTTTTTATTTTTCTGTTTTTATTTTTCTGTTTTTATTCTTCTGTTTTTATTTTTCTGTTTTTATTCTTCTGTTTTTATTCTTGAAGATTAAATGTCTTTTTTCCTCTCATTTTTTTATTATTTTTGATATCAGGAATTAACTTCACTTCATTCACTACATTCCCTTTTCCTACTTTTATTCCTGAGGAATTAACTGGCTACTTTGCTTTCATTCTTTTTCCATTTTCTTCCATATCAAGAATTAACTTCATTCCATATATTTCATTCTAATTTTCTGTTTTTGCTATTGATGAATTAAATAACTTCTTTGCTTTTATTCCTTTTCCATTTTCTTCCATATCAGGAATTAACTTCACTACATTCCCTTTTCCTACTTTTTTCTTGAAGATTTAAATTCCTGCTTAATTCCTAAACCAGGTCTATGTATTTCTCCGTGTAATGAAGATAAAGTTATAAATTTATATTTGTTCAAATACGCTTGCGCTCAATTATCAGATGCTATAGAAATTAAAGTCAAAGCAAAAGTTCTATCAAAAGCATACCGCCTTGCGATACTACGCACTCTTGACAAAACTTCTTATGACTCTCACCACCACATCTCCATTCATAGAGTCATAATTTCTCTATGCGCAGCATATTTTATTTATCAGGCGGTTGATTACCATATGGCCAAAGAAAAGGGCATGACAAGAGTTCTAAGAACCGTGGAGCGGCTTGCTCTTTACATGCCTTTTCCTTTGGCTATCCTATTTAAACCGACTGATAAATAAAAGATTATAGTGAACCAGTTCTTTAAATAGATTTTCATTTCAAATAGACAGGTTTACTTCCATTACTTTATAAGCGACTATTATAAGCCTATTTCAGAGAAGAACTCTTATAAGGCGCGCTTACTAAATTCAAAAAGGATAGCTAACAGATATGTTTTATCTGTTAGCTATCCTTTTTGAATTTAGTTTGCTTACGCTGAACTATTATTTTTCAATTCTATTATATAGCAAAATGCATTTATTGTAGCCTGCGTAAGAATATGATCCAAGAGTGAGCAGGCACTTTTCATAAAAAACTATATTGTGCCTGCGAATTCTGACTTTGAAGCGTCAGCTACAAAGCTAGAATCGAGAGCGTATTCTGAACGAAATAGGCTTTTATATAGTCGCTCAAAAACGTAGAAAAGTTCAACGTCCGTCAGACAATTAAAATATTATTTTGCAATGATGTTGAGAATTTTGCCTTTTACGTAGATAATCTTGACAATGTTCTTGCCTTCAAGTGCTCTGGCAACAGATGGAATCTGCTTTGCCTTCTCAACAGCACTATCCTGCTCTTCTTCAGCAGCAAGTTCAACTGTTCCTCTCATCTTACCGCTTACCTGAACACCAATCTCAATTACATCTTCCTTACAAGCTTCTTCATCAAACTCAGGCCACTTTGCATATGCAATAGATTCATCATGACCCATCAATGACCAAAGCTCCTCACCTGCATGAGGACATACGCATGAGAACATCTTTACAAATCCTTCTGCATATTCTCTTGGGCACTTATCCTTAGACACATTGTTCATAAAGATCATCATCTGAGCAATAGCTGTATTAAAACCAAGAGTCTCAAAATCATGTGTGATCTTCTTTACAGACTGATGATAAAGTCTCTTAAACTTGTCATCCTCTGTATCAATTATATTTTCAGGATTGCTAAAGTAATTCCATACACGTCCTATGAATTTTCTGGCACCTTCTACACCCTGCTGGCTCCATGGCTTTGATGCTTCAAGCGCACCCATGAACATCTCATAGAGACGAAGTGTATCTGCACCATACTCATTAACAATATCACTTGGATTAACTACAAATTCAGGGAATCTCTTACCCATCTTAATTCCATTTGAACCAAGAATCATACCCTGATGTACAAGCTTCTTAAATGGCTCGCTTACTGGTGAAAGTCCCTTCTTATAAAGGTATTTATTCCAGATTCTTGAATACATAAGATGGCCAACAGCATGCTCAGGACCACCAACATAAAGATCTACAGGCATCCAATGCTTTAAGAGCTCCTGATTTGCAAACTCATCATTATTTTTTGGATCGATATACCTAAAGTAATACCATGAAGATCCTGCACTACCAGGCATTGTAGATGTCTCTCTTACACCCTTAACACCATTGTGATCATAAACCTTCCATTCTGTAGCATTATCAAGTGGTGCCTTTCCATTCTTGCCCTTATAGTCCTCAAGAACAGGAAGCTCAAGTGGAAGTTCATCATCATCAAGAACATGGATTGAACCATCTTCAAGATAAACGATTGGCATTGGCTCTCCCCAATATCTCTGTCTTGCAAAAATCCATTCACGGAATCTGTAATTTACAGTTTTACGTGCAACACCCATTTTTACAAGCTTATCTGTAATAGCCTCTTTAGCTTCTTCTACAGTAAGACCATCAAACTCTTCTGAATTCATAAGCTTGCAGCCTTTTCCAAGGTAATCACCTTTTTCAAAAGCATGCTCTGAACAGTCTCCGCCGCCAATAACCTGAATTCTTGGAATATTGTGAACCTCAGAATACTCAAAGTCTCTCTGATCGTGACTTGGAACAGCCATAACTGCACCAGTACCGTATCCTCCAAGTACAAAATCACCTATAAATACAGGCACTTCCTTACCATTTACCGGGTTTATAGCCTTAATTCCCTTAAGCTCACAACCTGACTTTGTCTTATTAAGCTCAGTTCTGTCCATTTCAGTTTTCTTAAGAGTTTCATTTATATAATCCTGAACCTCTTCTTTATTCTGAATTCTTGGCATAAGCTCTTTGACAGTTTCTCCGTCTGGAGCAAGTACCATGAATGTAATACCATAAATTGTTTCAATACATGTTGTATAGATAGAGAACTCTCCTCCATCAACAATCTTGAAATCAACCTCAACACCTTCAGAACGACCAATCCAGTTCTTCTGAATCTCTTTGGTTGACTGTGGCCAGTCGATTTCATCAAGACCTGCAAGAAGGTCCTCTGCAAATGCCTGCTGATCGATAACCCACTGCTTCATGTTCTTACGAATTACAGGGTATCCACCTCTTTCAGACTTACCATCTATTACCTCGTCATTAGAAAGAACTGTACCGAGTTCTTCGCACCAGTTAACAGGCATATCTACATATTTTGCATAACCATCTTCATAAAGCTTTTTAAAAATCCACTGTGTCCATTTATAAAATGAAGGATCTGATGTCAGTACCTCTTTATCCCAGTCATAATCAAAACCAAGCTCTTTAAGCTGCTTTGTAAATGTTTTAATGTTCTCCTGAGTAAATCCATCCGGATGATTTCCTGTAGAAACAGCATACTGCTCAGCAGGTAGTCCAAATGAATCGTATCCCATTGGATGAAGAACATTGTATCCCTGCATTCTCTTCATACGTGACATAATATCTGTAGCTGTATATCCTTCTGGATGACCGGCATGAAGTCCTACTCCTGATGGATAAGGGAACATATCAAGTACGTAATACTTAGGTTTAGAAAAATCCCATACATCAGTCTTGAAGGTATGGTTATCTTCCCAGTATTTCTGCCACTTAGGCTCTATTTCTTTTGGATTATAAGGTATTCCTGCCATATAACTTTCCTTCTTTCTATCTTCAATAAATATTGATACTTACATATCAAACTTCATTATTTTACAATAAAAACAGGCATATATCAAACATTATTAGGTACTTAGCTGCTAAAAATATTTGATATATGCCTTTATATTTTTTATTATCTAATCTTAGCTTCAAGATTTTTTACAACATCTCTAAGACAGCCATCTTCAAACGGATTATTAAGACCAACCTGTGGAACAAGTCCTGTAAAGAAATCCTTTGCAGAAAGCTCACAAAGCTTAAGATAACTGTTCCATGCTGCCTTGTAATCCTTATCCATCCATACCTTATACTGGAAGGCATCAGCCTGGGCAATGCAATAATCAATGTAATAAAGCGGACAATCGTAAATATGATGCTGCTTCTGCCAGAATCCTCCATTATCAAGATACTCATTTCCTGAATAATCAAGATGTGGCTTATACTGACGTTCAAGATCTCTCCATGCCTGATTTCTATCCTTTGGTGAAAGGCCAGGATTTGCATATGCAATATCCTGGAATTCATCTACCATAGTTCCATAAGGAATAAATGCTGCACTGGCCTCAAGATGCATATCAATATAATCCTGATATCTGTCTCCAAAAAACAGTTTCATCCATGGCTCAGTAAAAAATTCCATTGACATAGAATGTGTTTCTGCTGTTTCCATTGTAATATCAGCATGCTCAAGAATCGGATCTTTGGCTGCAACAAATCCCTGGAAAGCATGACCACATTCATGAGTAATAACATCAGCATCACCACTTGTACCATTAAAGTTTGCAAAAATAAATGGTGCTTTATAGTCCTGCAAAAAAGTCATGTATCCACCTGTTTTCTTGGTCTTACGCCCAATTACATCGAACAGATTATTATCACACATGAAATTCATAAACTCTGCTGTTTCAGGTGAAAGCTCATTGTACATCTTTCTTCCAGCTTCAAGGATTTCTTCAGGCGTTCCAACAGGTGCGGGGTTTCCGTTAACAAAATATACACCTTCATCCTCAAAATGAAGTTTTGACAGTCCAAGCCTTTTTCTACGTCTGTCATGAAGCATTTCAGCAAAAGGAACAAAATCTCTTTTAACCTGATCTCTGAAAGTTTTAACATCTTCTCTTCCATAACAGTTTCTCATCATCCTGTAATAACCTAGAGTAAGATAGTTTTCATAACCAAGCTTTTGAGCCTGAGCTGTTCTGTTTTTAACCAGTTTATCATAAATATCATCTAGCTCTTCCTGATTATCTGCAAAAAACTGTGAATATTTTTTCCATGCCTCGACTCTCACATTTCTATCAGAATTTGTAAGGTATGGATTCATCAGAGAAAGATTTAACACTTCCCCATTCCAGTCAATCTTTGCAGTTGCAAGAAGCTTATTATATCTTGTGTTCAGCTGATTTTCTTCTTGCATAAGAGGAACTATCTTTTCGTCAACTGACTTCATCTGTAGTTCAATATTCTTGAAAGCAACTTTACCAATCTTTTCCTCAAGATAAGGTCTGAACTTGGAGTTAAAAAGCTTGCTTTGATACGAAACCATCATATTCTGAAATACAGGTCTCTTTTCATCATAGTAGTCCTGCTCTGCACTATAAAACTCATCAGTCATATCCACATCGTGACGAATTTCAGCAATTGTCATCTGTGTAGTTGCATGTCCAACAAGCTCATAATACTTTTTATGAATCTCAAACTGCTCTTCCCCTGATGTTGCAGCATCAAGTCTTTTCTCCAGTTCTTCAAAATCTTTTTTTAGAGAATCAATATCAATTCTCTTATATGGCATCTCCTGAAATTTCATATTTTCCCCTTTGTAGTTTAATTTTTTCAGCAAAAAAGCTATTAATTTAAAAATGAGAAAGAGCCGATCACGACTCTTTCCCAATAACTATACCATACTATAAATGACTATATCTATAGATTCATATTTTTCATCTGAAAAGAAATATAAAAACTTATAGATTATCGATTTTCATCGAAAAATCAATAACTTATGACATTGCAATAAATTCACGACCTCTGCTTTCTCTACTCCAGGTCTTTATTGTTTGTTCCTTCATAAATTCCACAAAGCCATCGAGCTTCTCAGATTTATCAAAAACTGTAAGCTCATTGAAATATTTCTCCTTATCTTCTGTAAAGAAAATAATCGGAGGAACATTATTTGTAAGAAGAATGTAATTCATAAGAATTCTTCCGGCTCTTCCATTACCATCTGCAAAAGGATGAATATTTTCAAAATTGCAATGGAAATATGCTGCATTAGATAAAATACTATCTACATCAGTCTCTGTTCCATTGAAAAATGCATTCAGTTCATCGCAAAGATTTTCAACTTCTTCTGCAACATCCTGTGGTGGAAGTCCTGCCTCAAGTCCAACACCATAAAAATTCTTCTTATATTCTCCAGGTCTCTCACCCTTATCCCATCTGTCATCATCGTATACACTTCTACAAAGAAGCTTTTGAACATCTTTAACAAAAGCAGGACTCATTTCCTGTTTCTCATGCATTTTCTCAGTAATATATTCAAAACAGATCTTTTCATTCTGAGTCTCAATAAGAGGTTTTAAATCACCTGTATAGTTTACTACGCGGCCTTCCTCAAAAATATCTCTGGTATGTGCAAGAGAAACACCTGCACCATCAATCTGGTTTGAATTATATGCAAACAAAATTCTGAATTCATTGAGTGCGCCTTGAACTTCCTTCGCAGTATCCTTCTTACTGTTTCTCCATTTATCAACTATCTCCTGATATGTGATATTTGCCATTATGTACCTCCTCATAAATAATTGGTATATTCATTATATCGTTTATTTGCGTTCATTACTAGCGAAATAATATTTTTTATAATCTCATAGCATTAAATAAAAATAAACGTTTAAACACTTATTATTTTAGTTAGTAGAATTTATGATTTGCAGAAAAAAAACTCCCTACAGCGCCGTATAGGTCACTGCAGGAAGCCTGGTGCACATAATCAAATAAGTTTTCTGCTTTATTAGATTGATTTTATTTTATTCCTATTCTAAAAAAATTCAAGCGTTTTTACGTAAATAACATACCTTTTTATAATTTATTTATAACTTCGTCCACCTTTTTCACATTATTTTCACAAATAAAAAGTATTCTTTTACAAATCATGAGAAATATTTGCATATTATTTTTTAATAGATATGATAATATACAGTTAAAAGAATTAAATTTTGGATAAGCTATTTTTCGGAGGAGATAATAATATTATGATAAAAGTAATAAAAACATTTTTTAAGGTATTAGCATTATTTATAGTAATAGCTATAGGAATTGCAATATATGGAACCGTAACAGGACGAACAGATCAGGCTGAAATTGAAGAAGCCGTTTCAAATGTATCAGCAACACTTAATTCTGCCGCTGGTACTGCTGCTTCTTATGCAGGCTCAGTTGCAGAAGACGTCATAAACAAAGCTACAGATTCAGCTGATGCAGGCAGTTCTGATGGACAGACCTCAGATTCTTCAGATACAGCTTCAACTACCAAAAAGAAATCCCTAAGTGATCAGCTTGCAAACTATGCTACCAAGAAAATCGTTGAAGAAGTCATTTCCGAAACAACAGGAACTGATGTAGACATCGACGAACTTGAAGAAAGTATGACAACAGAAGATGCTGATACACTTAACTCAATCATTGATAAATACTCTGACAGCACTACTCTTACAGAGGCCGCTCAATCAGTTATGTCATCTTCAGGTGATGTAAACTCAGCACTTGAAAGCATTTCCGAAACAGTATCAGCTGAAGACCTCGCAAAACTTGCTGAACTCTACGAAAAATACGGCTCCGACGTAACACAGTAATCCCGAACCATATTCCAGACTAACTTTTGATTGTATAGATAGCAATAAAAAATGTATACTTCAATGAAGAATTTTTTGAATGTAAGTATATGTTTTCATATATCCTGAACCATATTAAAGATCAACTTTTTATACTGTAAATAGGAATATAAAATGTATACTTCAATGAAGAACCCTTTTAGGATGCGCGTACTTAATGAAAGGCAGTTGCAACAGCAACTGCCTTGAATTTAGTTCGCCTACATCCTAATAGGAGCGAAAGCGTGTTCTGAATGAAGTATACATTTTATATTCTATGTATGTACCACAAAAAGTTAGCCAGCAAATATGGTTAGATACATTTGAGAGCGGTGCGGATTACGGCTGCACAGGAGTGCTGGAGCTGTGCCAGCGTACAGGTAAATCCAAGACTTTCTGCGCCCTCATTTATGCTGTTTTCAATATCCTTTACATTCTGCTCACAGCCAGGCATCTGCACATCGTTTCCAGCATATACACATCCTGGAGAAGATGAAATCGGATACTTCACAGGTGCATCTCCTGTAAGGAAAGGAACATGCTGTGATGTAAACCAGTCAGTCATTACAAATCCCTTATATCCCCACTC
>JAILEJ010000201.1 GCA_024688095.1 Butyrivibrio sp. | reverse complement strand
ATTATGTGTGTGTAGCTCAGCTGGATAGAGCGTCTGGCTACGGACCAGAAGGTCGTGGGTTCGAATCCTGTCACACACATTCAATATGGCGGATATCCTTATATAGGTTATCCGCTTTTTTTATTCGATAAGAAACTTTTTTGGATATTTTTAATAAAAAGCATACTATGAATGATGTAATTGTTATGTAAATGAATTTGTAGGATATAGGCCTGATGCATAAGCGAATAAAGAGTTGCTTTGCAACTCTTTATTCTTTACATAAGCACTTTTGTGTGGTAAAGTGATACAGAAATAAAAATTGATTTATTTTAAGCAACGATTTAACAATTTTTAATTTTATGGAGGATTATTATGAAAAAGAAATTTATTGCCAGTATTTTACTTGGAACTATGGTAATGCAGCTTGCAGCCTGCGGATCAGCAGATTCTACAACAGAAGAAACAGCAACAGAAGAAACAGAAGTTGTAGAAGAAACAGCTGAAGAGGAAACAGAAGCTGCAGAAGAGACAGAAGAAGCAGCTGAGGAAACAGAAGTTTCTGCAGAAGATAGCGATGTAGCATATATTCAGGATAAGGGAACTCTTATTGTAGGTATCACAGATTTTGCTCCTATGGATTACAAGGATGACAATGGTGAATGGATTGGTTTTGATGCTGATGTAGCCAAGAAGGTTGCAGAAGATCTTGGAGTTCAGGTTCAGTTTGTAGAAATAGATTGGGACAATAAGATCCTTGAGCTTGAGAATAAGAGCATTGATGTTGTATGGAATGGTATGACACTTACAGATGAAGTAAAAAATGCAATGGAATGCACAAATGCTTATTGCAATAATGCACAGGTTGTAGTAGTTGCAAGTGATGTAGCTGATCAGTATCAGGATGAAGAAAGCCTTCAGGGACTTGCATTTGCAGTAGAAGCCGGTTCTGCCGGAGAAGCTGCTGCACAGGAGCTTGGACTTGATTACACATCTCTTACATCACAGTCAGATACACTTATGGAAGTATCAGCAGGTACTTCAAATGCATGTATTATTGACCTTCTTATGGCTGGTGCAATGATCGGTGATGGAACAAGCTATCCTGATCTTACACACACAGTTGAACTTACAACAGAAGAATATGGTGTAGGCTGCAGAAAAGGTTCAGATCTTGCTGCATATATTAACGATGAATTCAAGGCTATGTATGATGATGGAAGCCTTGTAACAATTGCAGAGACATATGGCGTTCAGGACGCAGTAGTTGCTCAGTAATATAAAAGTAATTGTGGAAGAGTCATTACATATTTGTTGTGACTTTTCCAAATATAAAATAAACAAATTATAGGTGATTTTATGTTTTGGACTGTAACACTTTCATTATTAAAGGGATTTGGCGGAACGCTTGCCTTATTTGGACTTACACTTCTTTTTTCTTTGCCGCTTGGGCTACTTATAAGTCTTGGCTCGATGAGAAAAAATCCGGTAGTCAGGCTTCCGATCAGATTTATAATCTGGGTTGTGAGAGGAACTCCTCTTATGCTTCAGCTTCTTGTTATCTATTATGGACCAGGAATTATTCTTCATCAGAATATCTGGGGAATGGGATCATCAGGAAGATTCATAGCTGCAGTATTTGCCTTTGTATTTAACTATGCATGTTATTTTTCTGAAATATACAGGGGTGGTATTCAGTCTATCCCGGTTGGACAATATGAAGCAGGTCAGGTTCTTGGACTTACAAAGAGGCAGATATTCTGGAATATCACACTTCTTCAGGTTATAAAAAGAATTATTCCACCAATCTCAAATGAAATTATTACACTCGTTAAGGATACGTCACTAGCCAGAGTTATAGCTGTTTACGAGATTATATGGGAAGGTCAGGCATTCATAAAGAGTGAAGGTATTATCTGGCCACTGTTTTATACAGGCGCCTTTTACCTGATCTTTAGCGGACTTTTGACACTTCTTTTTGGTTATATAGAAAAGAAGCTTTCATATTTTAAATGATGATAGATAACTTAGTGAGGTAGATATGGCAATTTTAGAAGTACGTAACCTTAAGAAAACATTTGAAAATACCAAAGTACTAAAAGATATAAGTTTTAAGATGGAAGAAGGAGAAGCTCTTTCCATAATAGGTTCTTCAGGAAGTGGTAAGACAACACTTCTCAGATGCCTTAACTGGCTTGAAACAGCTGATGAAGGACAGATAGTTGTTAAAGATAAGGTTTTATTTGATGCAACTGATAATTCAAGAAAAAGTGACGCTCAGATAAGAGAGAACAGAAGACATTTTGGACTTGTTTTCCAGTCTTTTAATCTCTTTCCTCAGTATACCGCTCTTGAAAATGTTATGCTTGCGCCAAAGCTTAATGCTGAAGATACAAGAAGCGCCTCAGAAATAGAAAAGAATGCAAGAGAACTTCTAGATCAGATGGGACTGTCAAACAGAACAGATAATTATCCGCATCAGCTTTCAGGTGGACAACAGCAGAGAGTTGCAATTGCAAGAGCACTGGCTTTAAGACCTGACATTCTTTGCTTTGATGAGCCAACATCAGCACTTGATCCAGAACTTACAGGCGAAGTTCTAAAGGTAATCCGTGGTCTTGCGGAAAAGAAGACAACAATGATAATCGTAACTCACGAGATGTCCTTTGCACGAGATGTTTCAGACAAGGTAATCTTTATGGATGATGGCTTTATCGTAGAGCAGGGCTCACCGCAGGAAGTCATCGACAATCCAAAGGAAGAGAGAACAAAGCAGTTTATAAATGGAATAAGGTTGTAAATTGGAAAAAATTATCAGATAAATACATGTAAAAATAAA
>JAILEJ010000157.1 GCA_024688095.1 Butyrivibrio sp. | reverse complement strand
CAGTCTTCTTGATATAAAGCTGATGACAGCCTGTAAGGGTAATATCTGTGCAAACTCCACCTTCTCATTCTGGGGAGCAAGGCTAAATGGCAGAACAGATAAGGAAGTTATACGAACTCTTACAATGAGGAACAATCAGGTATGCATACCTGAAGTTATGTATGATTTGTGGCCAGGATGGATCCTTATTGACAATAAAGGCCAGATTTTTGACGGCCATAACAGATAATGACTTTAGAATAGCAGCGGTAATTGTTTAAGTAATATTGTTTTTTCTCAAAAATATAGAAAAAAAATAATATATGTAGTATGATATATTGATTGTAAATTGAAATTTAGATTAACAAATTATAAAAGTTTTTACATAAAGTGCCTTTTAATTTATGAAATGACTTATAAAAGGTGACTCCGGAATAAGGATTGTTTATATATAATGGATTTAATAAAGATAATTATTGCGACAACAAAAAAATATAAGCTGCCAGATGATCCGGTATATATGCCACTTCATGTAGGCGCTACCAGGAAGGGTGAGCTGATTCAGACAAATCTTGGCTATCAGAAGGATAATACAGGAGAGAATATTTCCTCCAAGAATCCTTCTTACTGTGAACTTACTGGTTTGTACTGGGCATGGAAGAATCTTGATGCTGATTATATTGGACTCGTACATTATAGGAGATATTTTGCAAGTCCTGACAGCAACAAGCAGATGGATCCCTATGACAGGATTGTAGGCGGCGGAGAGCTTATGAGAATGGTTCAGAAATATCCGATAATTGTACCTGAACCTAGAAAGTATTACATTGAAACGCTTGAATCTCATTATGCTCATACTCATTATGAGGATCAGCTGGTTATAACAAGAAAAGCTATACAGAAGTTTTATCCTGAATATATTGAATCATTTGACAGAGTATTAAAGCGTACTTCGGGATATATGTTTAATATGATGATTCTTAGAAGGGATTATCTAAATGAGTATTGCACCTGGCTTTTCAAGATTTTAAAAGAAATTGAGAAAAATATTGATGTTAAGGATCTTGGGGCATATCAGGGAAGATACATCGGAAGAATTGCAGAGATTATTTTTAATGTATGGCTGGATTATCAGATTACAAGCGGAAGAGTATCAAGGGATGACATTTGCGAACTGCCCTGTATCCATCTTGAGAAGATAAATTGGTTTAGAAAAGGAAAGGCTTTTCTTGAAGCAAAATTTTTCCATAAGAAATATGAGCACAGCTTTTAATGTGAACACTTGCGGGCTACATTGTGGTCCGCATTTATTTTGAGAGGAAGATTATTGTGGCGATAGGAAGTAAGGATAAAAGACATTTTTTTAAAACAGGGATGAAGGGATGCCCTGGAACCTATGAAATAAGTGATGCTGAGCTTTATGAGCTGCAACAGACTCTTACCAGCATGCTAAGAGATTTTATCAGGGTATTTGAGGAAAACAATATCGCATATACACTTAGCGGCGGTTCAGTGCTTGGCACGATCAGGCACAAAGGCTTTATTCCCTGGGATGATGATATCGACCTTAATATGTCGAGAAAAGAGTTTAATAAATTAAAAAAGATTTTTGACAGAGAGCTTGGGGATAAATACGTTTTGTGCGCTCCAGAGTTTGGAAGAAATCATGGTATGACTCATGTTCAGATAAAGAAAAAGGACACAGTTTATAAGGCTTTTAATGAGGTGAATAAGCCGGATGTTGGAATTTTCATGGATATTTTTGTTCTGGAAAATACCTATAACAATATTATCCTTAGAACTATTCACGGATATTTGTGTCTGTTGTGGGGATATATACTGACCTGCAGGAAAACCTATGATGATTTTCCATATTTGCAGCAGCATCTTTTGCCAGGGTCTGATCTGGAAAAAGCTTATTCCAAGAAGGCCAATGTTGGAAGGCTCTTTTCCTTTATGAGTGTCGACAAAGTTGCAAAAAAGGCTTATAAATGTTATTCTTTTTGCGCAGATAATCGCTCAAAATATGTCAGCATTCCAAGTGGAAGAAAGCACTATTTTGGAGAAATGTATTTACGAGAAGACATGTGCAAGTCAATAGAAGGAGAGTTTGAAGGTATGACAGTTAAGATTCCTAAGGGCTATCCCAAGTATATGCTTGCATTATATGGAAAAAATTATATGGTAATTCCGCCGGAGGAAGACAGAGAGATTCATTCGGCAATAGAACTTAAATTTTGAAATAAATAGAGATGTTTTTACATCGGAAAAGGGGTACATATGTCAAATATAGCCATTATAATTGCGGGCGGTTCAGGACACCGTATGCAGCAGGATATTCCAAAGCAGTTTATTAATGTTTATGATAAGCCTGTGCTTATATATACTCTGGAAGGATTCCAGAAACATCCTCAGATTGATGCCATCGAGGTTGTTTGTATCGATGGATGGCATGATATGGTTTGGGCATATGCCAAGCAGTTTAATATAACAAAGCTTAAGTGGATTGTTTCTGGTGGTAATTCTGGACAGGAATCAATTAGAAATGGTGTGTTTAACCTTGAAGGAAAGGTTTCAGATGATGATACAATAATCGTTCATGATGGTATCAGACCACTTGTAGATGAGCAGGTTCTTTCTGATGTTATTATTGTGTGTCATAAGTATGGGAATGCAGTTACATCACTTCCTTACAATGAACAGATTTTTGTTGTTAATGAAGATGATGATACAACAACTAAAAAGTATATTCCAAGAGAGACTCTTAGAAGAGTATCAACACCTCAGGCTTATAAATTTGGAAAACTTGATTGGGCTTATCATGAAGCATTTGAAAAAGAGATCGGAATCTATGGTTCAGCTTATACAAATACTATGATGGTTGATCTTGGAGAAACACTTCATTTTGCAGCTGGTTCTGATAAGAATATCAAGCTTACAACAAAGGACGACCTTGAGATGTTCAAGGCATATCTTAAGTCAGATAAGGATAACTGGCTTAAATGATTTTAGTACGAAGTGACAGAATGATGACATTTGATATTGTCAAATATGAATATAGATTTTTTGAATGATGAGTCGGGGGTAAAATGAAACTTACTGATAATAAATTGTATTTAGAAGATTTGGAAAAAGTTAAGGAGCTAAACCTTCCATGGGAGAAGCTTACAGGAAAGACAGTAATGCTTTCAGGAGCAACAGGACTTGTAGGAAGCTTTCTGGTCGATCTTATCATGTATATGAATAAGCACTTAAATCTTGGAACAAGAGTTATAGCGCTTGGAAGAAGTAAG
>JAILEJ010000137.1 GCA_024688095.1 Butyrivibrio sp. | reverse complement strand
TGACGGCGAGTGCGACGATCTCCCTGAGAGTGCATTCCTTCTCGTTGGAACTATTGATGAAGTATTCGAGAAAGCTAAGAAAGGATAACTAATATGGCCAGTTATCATTTACAGGTTGTATCGCTTGATGGTCTCGAATTTGAAGGCGAAGTCCAGAAAATACTTCTTCGTACTATAGATGGTGATGTTGAGATTCTTGCTCGTCATACCAACTACTGTACTGCTATTGGTATGGGTACCGCCAAAGTGACCATGGAAGACGGACAAGAGAAAAAAGCAGCCTGTATCGGTGGAATGCTTTCTGTTATGAACGGAGAGGTCAGAGTTCTTCCTACTACGTGGGAATGGAGCGAGGACATTGATGTAGAACGTGCTAAGGAAGCCAAAGCCAAAGCTGAGGAAACTCTTAAGAATCAGCAGCTTGACAAGGAAGCCAGAGTTCGTGCAGAAGCCAAGCTCTATAGAGCATTGGTAAGAATCGGTTCCTCCGGACAGGAAAAATAAATAAGATCTTTTAATTGACCCGCCAGGGATTTAAAGTCCCTGGCGGGTTTTTAAGCATTAACTGATTAGTTCTTAGCATTAAATATGGGGCATAAAATCAAAGCGATGATTATAATTTTACTTAAGACAAGAAAGGTTAGGTAGGATTATGTCATCGCTTAAATTATCTCGTTTATTATCGGACGGAGCAGTTATTCAGCGCCGTAAAAGTATCCATATATGGGGATGGGATGCCTCAGAAGCATGTATAACAATCAAATTTGAACATGATATCGTCACTGCAAAATGCGACGGAAAAGGAAGATTTGATGCATATCTCCCTGCAAGAGAAAGCGGTGGTCCATACACTCTTGTAGTTTCCGATGATGAAGGGAACGTAGTAGTGGTAAAAGATATCCTGGTGGGCCTTGTGTGGCTCTGCAGCGGGCAGTCTAATATGGAGCTTCCGATAGCCAGGACAAGAGACCAGTATCCGGAACTTATAGATTGCGAAGCTAATGACCATATCAGAACCTTCAAGGTTGTTGAGGAGACCAATTATAAAGGCCCTAACGAGGAGCATAACACTGGAAGTTGGTCCATCGTTTGCAGAGAAACAATAATGGATTTCTCGGCTACAGCATACTTTTTTGCCGCTAAGCTACAACGCCTCACGGGACAGCCAATTGGGCTGATAAATGTAAGTTTAGGTGGCTCAAGAATACAATCCTGGATGAGTAGAGAAATGCTTGAGGGCTATGATGAACTTTTGGAAATAGCTGATAAATATGCAGATGACGACTTTAGAGAAAGTATAATAGACAGCAATGCAGTAAATGGAGATAAATGGAGAAGCGATCTGCTTGCTGCAGACAAAGGAATTACCGGTAAATGGGACAGAGATGATCTTGATATCTCAGATTGGAAAGATTTCGAGGTGCCAGGGCTTTTTAAGGACACAGAACTTGATGGATTCATAGGATCTGTCTGGTTTAGAAGGAACTTTGATCTTTCTGATAGGCTTGCTGGGAAGAGTGCAAGGCTTTTTATGGGAACAATGGTTGACAGTGATGAGATTTACATCAATGGCGTCAAGGTTGGAGAGACTGCTTATCAATATCCGCCCCGCAAGTATGATGTGCCGGAAGGACTCACTAGAGAAAAAAACAACACTATTGCAATAAGGCTCAGTGTTGAAAACGGCCTGGGTAGATTTACTCCGGGAAAAGAGCTAAAGATATTCAATGAAAATGATTCTAAAAATCTGGAAGGAACATGGAAATACCGTGTTGGAGCCGTGTGCGAAAGGATTCCAGCGACAGATTTTGTAAACTGGAAGGCTACAGGTCTATATAATGCGATGACAGCCCCCTGCGTTAATTATCCGATAGATGGTGTAATTTGGTATCAAGGTGAGTCAAACGCAGAGGATGATTATGATTACGCCGACTTCACAGAGCGCATGGTCAGAGGGTATAGAAGGCTTTGGGGAGATGAGAATCTGCCTTTTATAGCAGTACAGCTTCCAAACTTTGTTATAGATCAGCTTCCCAAAACCGATGACTGGGGCAAATTCAGACTTGATCAGAACAAAATACTACAGATTCCTATGACAGGGCTGGTAGTAACAATGGGAATTGGCGAAGACAATGATCTTCATCCTGTGATCAAAAAGCCAATTGGTGACAGACTTGCGCTGTGGGCAGCTCATCTAAAATACGGATACAGATGTGAATATACAGGACCTATTGCCACAGCCGTTAGAGCACATGAATCCACAGATGGGAAGATAATTATAGAACTGATACTTACTCACGATCAAGGGCTTCATGTGATGGATGCGGGAAAGGGATATGCACTTAAAGACTTTTTCGTTGTGGATAAGAAGGGGCAATATCATGAGGCGAGTGGAAAAGTAGATAATGGAATTGTGGAAATAAGCGCTGATGTGAAATTATCGGAAGCGGCATTTCTTAGATGGTGCTGTGAGAACACTTATCACGGAGGTCTTATAGTGAACGCTGCCGAACTTCCAATGTGTCCATTCGAGCTTCCTATCGTCTAAGGAGACTAAGGTGAAAAAACTATTTAATGATGGTTGGAAATTTCTAAAAACTGAATTTGGAACCGGATTTAACGATGTGAGAAATCGATTATC
>JAILEJ010000495.1 GCA_024688095.1 Butyrivibrio sp. | reverse complement strand
CTTGTCATAATTATCAAGAAGCATCATATCACAGGAAAGCTTTTCAACCTCTTCTATTTCTGATCCATCTTTTACTCTTGCTGCTTTTATAATTGGAACATCATTTTCAAAATCTTCTATTTCATGCTTATCTTCAATTTTTTCTTTTTTAATTTCTTCTCTAAGTTCTTTAATATACTTTTCATCTTCATTTCCATGAAGCTGTATAATATTAATAACTCCTGAATTATACAGATTTGCTATATGTTCAATTTCATCATCTACAAATACACCAACTGTAGGAATCTCTTTATTTATAAGATTTCTAAACTTTGCTGCCTGATCATCTTCAAGTTTATGTCTCGTATTAGCAAATACGAATCCAACATAATCAGGTTTAAAACAGTTCATAATCTCACAATCTTCTTCAGTTGTAATTCCGCAGATTTTTACTTTTGTCATATTACACCTCTTTTTAATTCATCAAGCATCTCTTTTTTATTAGCTGATCTCATAAATGTTTCACCAATTAGTACTCCGTCAACACCTGAATCATACAGATTTTTTATATCATCAGCTGTTTTTATTCCGCTCTCTGCAATAAATAATATATCATCAGGTACAAGTCTTCTAAGTCTCTTACTATTATTTATATCTACAGTAAAATCTTTAAGATTTCTGTTATTTACACCTATTATCTTTGCTTCGGCTTTAACTGCTCTTTTTACCTCTTCTTCATCATGGGCTTCAACTATTGCTGAGAGTCCAAGACTTCTTGAAACCTCCAGATATTTTTTTAGTTTTTCATCATCAAGTATTGCACATATAAGAAGTATACAGCTTGCTCCATTTACCTTTGCCTCATATATCATATATTCATCAATGGTAAAATCTTTTCTAAGTAATGGTGTTTTTACTCCGCTGTCATGAATCTCCTTAAGATATTTTATATCTCCAAGAAAATAATCAGTTTCTGTAAGTACTGATATTGCAGAAGCACCTGCCTTCTCATATTCTTTTGCAATTTCAAGATAAGGAAAATCTTCTGCTATAACTCCTTTTGAAGGTGATGCCTTTTTTATTTCACATATAAAACTTATACCTTTTTGTTTAAGAGCCTCTTCAAATTGGAATTCCTGAAACCCAGTTTTTTTCTGGGCTTCATTCATTTCCAATGCTAATTTTTTCATTTCATTATCAGATATGATTTCCTTTTGTTTTGCTATTCTCTTTTCTGTTGCCGCTACCAGGTCATCTAATATCATTTTAATTACTCTCCATAAGAATTAGTTGTATCTACAAACTCTTGTAATTTCTTCATTGCATTTCCACTTGTTATTGAATTTCTTGCAAGCTCTACAGCTTCTTCCAGTGTGGTATCATCTTTTCCAAGATAAATAGCAACTGCTGCATTTATTATAGCAACGTCTCTCTTTGGTCCAACATCTTTTCCTTCAAGAATATCTCTTGTAATCTGAGCATTATCTTCAGGTGTTCCTCCAAGTACTTCCTCAAGTTTACAAAGCTTAAATCCAAATTCTTCAGGATTAAATTCATAAGGTCTAAGATTTCCATCTCTTATCTCGCAAACATAAGTTGGACCTGTAAGTGTGATTTCATCAAGTCCATCACTTCCACATACTACATATCCTCTCTTTACTCCAAGATTTGAAAGAACCTGTGCAAGTGGCTCAACAAGCTTTCTGTCATATACTCCCATAAGCTGCATTGTTGCTGAAGCTGGGCTTGTAAGTGGTCCAAGAATATTAAATATCGTTCTGATTCCAATATCTCTTCTTACAGGACCTACATATTTCATTGATTTATGATATGTCTGAGCAAATAAGAAGCTGATTCCAACTTTTTCAAGAACTTCTTCTGCCTGCTCTGGAGTTATTGTTATCTTTACTCCAAGATGTTCAAGTACATCTGCTGCACCGGATTTACTTGATACAGATCTGTTTCCATGCTTTGCAACAGGAATTCCGGCGCCTGCTACTATAAATGCTGCTGTTGTAGAAATATTAAAGGTTCCAACTTCGTCTCCACCTGTTCCAACAATTTCCATTACATCTGTCTTTGGAACAATTTTTTCACCTTTTTTTCTCATTACTGTTGCACAAGCTGTTATTTCAGTAACTGTTTCACCCTTTAATCTAAGTGCTGTAAGAAATGCAGCCATCTGAGATTCTGTTGCATTACCTGACATAATCTCATCCATTACCTGGCTTGCTTCTTCATAAGTTAAATCCTGTCCTTTAATTACTTTTCCAATTGCTTCTTTGATCATTTTCAATTTCCTCCTGTTGTGTTTTTTAAGTATGAGCAAAGAGCTTTTGGATAAAAAGCATTTATAATAAAAAAAGCCTCTGCCCCTATACTAGGGACAAAGGCTAAATATTTGCTCTGCGGTACCACCCAAATTGATAGAATTTCTATCCACTCTTTTTACATACTAACATATGTACCTTTATGATAACGGACAAGGCTCCCGTTGGCATCTACTCTCTTTCGATTTCAAGCCACCCTCATGGGTCCATTCAATATCTTTTCAATACTATCTTGCACCAACCGATAGCTCTCTGTAATTGATTCCAATATTTACTCGTCCCAATCAACGGTTTATTACTTTATTACTTTGTTGTAACAAAGTATAATTTTTATTATAAAAAAAGTCAATACTTTTTATTTAAATATTAATTTTTATCAATATCTAAATTAATTTTGCTACTTCTTTATTTGTTAAAATCCAGCTTTTTCATCTTTTTCAGATTATCATCTGTTTCTTTTAACATTTCTCTAAGAGATAAATTTTCATCATAGTCAAACTCACATATAGAAAACTGAAGATGATTAAGATATTTTGCTGAAGCATTCATAAGTCTGGCATTTTGTTCAACCATTTTCAATTTGAACTGTTCTGCCATTCCTTCATCTTCTCTGACCTGTATTACAGCGAACTCATCTCCTCTGATTCTTCCAACAATACTATCTTTACCAAAAACATCTTCAAGTATGGCGGCAACTTTCTTTACTGCCACATCTCCTTCATCATGACCAAAAAGCTGATTTATATTTTTTAGAGAATCCATATCTATATATGCTACTATTACGCTGCTTCCTTCTTTGAAATTTCTCCTAAGAAGGTCATAGGCTTCAGAAAAGAAACCTCTTCTGTTTAATTTACCTGTAAGATAATCTTTTTCACCAATATGATCAAGAACAGAATCGTCCTTTTCAAGTTCTTCTTGTACTACAAGTAATTCTTCTGTTACTTTTTGGAAATTATATTCTAGATAAATTATCCTTAGTACTCCGGTTATAATATTTAAAAGCTGATCTGTGAAACCTTTTTTTAAATATACAGGAACCATTTCAGATACAAACAATCCAAGCTGTTTTTCTTTGTAAAAAAGAACTCTTGCTAAAACTGTCTTTCTCTCATTTTTATTCATATATTTAAAAATTGAATCTGTATCTATAATAAGTTCTTTCTCATCAGAAAATATTATTCCGTCTTTTTCAGATGCTTTTACAGTTATCTTATCAGGTTTTATCCATTTTCTTTTAAAAATTTTTTTAGTAGATTCGGTGTAAAGAAGAATCATTGAATTCTTGATTCCTGCTTTACCCATTCTTTTTAAAATATTTCTGTATGCTTCATTTGGATCGTATTCTCTGTCAGCTAGTATCTGACTTATCTTTGTTATTACTTCCTGTGCATCATTTTCATTTATATTTTCATACTCAAAATTTCTTTGTTCTCTTGGTAAAGGTATTTTTCCATATTCAATCAAAGATACTGCATCATAAACAGACTCATATCCTATCTGTTTAAAATCCTCTTCATCAACACAAGGTACAAAATTATATTCTTCATAACCTGTTATTGTGATAATAGGTATTTTCTCAAATGATTTTAAAAAAGCATTTTTTTTCAGAATAGGTGAGTATTTTCCTATTTCTTCAATATCAACTATAAGTACATCAAAACAATCTGAATTTATATATTCAAAAATTGCCTGATGCTGATATTCATACTTTTCAAAATTATCTTCATTATCATCGGTAATTATATATTTTCCCGGTAATATTGTGAGATTTACATTTTTTTCTCTTGCAGCAATATCTGCTCCAATGCATATATCTCTTTCTCTGTCACTTACAAGCTCTGAAATGAGTAATCCGATATTCATGAAAACTTCTCCCTCATACATAATAGTAGAATTCGGAAATGCTATGCATTTCCGAACCCTTTAATTACTCTTCATCTGAAGTTTCATCTTCATCCATTTCATCTATATTGTCTTCATCTTCAATATCATCAATGTATGAATTTGTTTCTTCTTCATCAGGAATATTTTCCATTGCATCATCTACATTTTCAAATTCCTGATCTCCATTTGAAACTTTTTCTCTTACCTTTGCAATCTGAGCAACAGTAACTCCCTTATCAAGATTAATCATCTTAACTCCGGATGTTACTCTGCCATGTACACTTATTTCATCCATTCTAAGCTGAATAATTACACCGGCACTAGTTATCATCATGATTTCATGATCATCATTTACTGCCTTAATACCTATAACATTACCAGTCTTCTCGGTAATCTTATAGCATCTGACTCCCTTACCTCCCCTGTTCTGAACATTAAACTCAGAAAGAGATGTTCTCTTTCCAAATCCTTTTTCAGATACAACAAGAAGTGAGTCACCCTGAGTATTAAGCTGCATTCCAATTATTTCATCCTGGTCTCCAAGCATCATACCTCTGACACCCATAGAAGTTCTGCCTGTAGGTCTTACATCAGTTTCTTTGAAACGGATGCACATACCATTTTTTGTAACAAGGAATATTTCTGATGTTTCTCTTGTAGTCTTAACTTCAATAAGTTCATCATCATCATCAAGATTTATTGCTGTCAAACCACTCTTACGAACATTAGAAAATTCAACTACTCTTGTCTTTTTAACAGTACCTTTCTTGGTAACCATAAACAGATTCTTTTCAGAATCAAATTCTTTTATTGGAATTGTAGCTGTGATTTTTTCTCCCGGTCCGAGCTGCAACAGGTTAACAATTGCAGTTCCTCTGGATGTTCTTGATGCTTCAGGTATCTGGTAAGTCTTTAATCTATATACCCTTCCCTGATTAGTAAAGAACATTACATAGTTATGAGTAGTTGTCATCAGAAGGTCTTCAATATAGTCATTTTCTATTGTAGACATTCCCTTGATACCTTTACCACCACGGTTTTGAGCTTTGAAGTTATCAATTGACATTCTCTTAATATATCCAAGATTTGTCATTGCTATAACTGTGTTCTCATTAGGTATAAGATCTTCAATTTCTATTTCTGAATCGTCATGACCTATCTGTGATTTTCTATCATCACCATATTTATCTGCAATTTCTGTAATTTCTGTCTTGATTACACCAAGAAGAATCTTTTTATCTGCAAGAATTGCTTTTAATTCCTCTATTTTCTTTAAAAGTTCTGCATGTTCAGCTTCAAGCTTGTCTCTTTCCAAACCTGTCAGTGTTCTCAGACGCATATCTACAATTGCCTGTGCCTGAGCTTCACTAAGTCCGAACGTACTCATTAACTGTTCTTTAGCAATCTGAACTGTTTCTGATCCTCTGATAATTCTGATTACTTCATCAATATTATCAAGAGCTATCAATAATCCCTCTAAAATATGATTTCTTTCTTCAGCCTTATTAAGATCATATTGAGTTCTTCTTGTTACCACATCTTCCTGATGGATGATGTAATGTCTGAGCATGTCAACAATTCCAAGTTCTTTTGGCTCATTATTAACAAGTGCAAGCATAATTATTCCAAAAGAATCCTGAAGCTGTGTATGTTTATATAATTTATTGAGCATGACATTTGCATTTATATCATGTCTAAGCTCAATTACTATTCGCATGCCTTCCCTGTCTGATTCATCTCTAAGTGCTGTGATACCATCAAGCTTTTTATTCTTAACAAGATCAGCAATCTTAGCAATCAGATTTGCTTTATTAACAAGATATGGAAGTTCGCTTACTATGATGCGGCTCTTACCATTAGGCATTGTCTCGATATTAGTAACTGCTCTTACTATTACCTTACCTCTACCCGTTCTATAAGCCTGTTCAGCTCCTCTTGTTCCAAGAATTATTCCACCTGTAGGAAAATCTGGAGCTTTGACAATTGGAAGAATTTCTTCAATTTCTGTTTCTCTATCTTCCAATATCTTATTGTCTATCATTTTAACTACAGCCTGTATTACCTCTCTTAAGTTATGAGGTGGTATGTTTGTTGCCATACCAACAGCAATACCTGTTGTACCATTAACAAGAAGATTTGGAAATCTGCTTGGAAGAACTGATGGTTCTTTTTCTGTTTCATCAAAGTTTGGTACAAAATCTACTGTATTTTTATTGATATCAGCAGTCATTTCCATTGAAATCTTGGAAAGTCTTGCTTCTGTGTATCTCATAGCAGCAGGTGAATCACCATCGACTGAACCAAAGTTACCATGTCCATCAACAAGACAATATCTCATTGACCATGGCTGAGCCATATTAACAAGAGCACCATAAATTGAGCTGTCTCCATGTGGATGGAATTTACCCATTGTATCACCAACGATACGTGCACATTTACGGTGTGGCTTATCTGGTCCGTTATTAAGTTCTATCATTGAGTATAGAACTCTTCTCTGTACTGGTTTCAGACCATCTCTTACATCAGGTATTGCTCTTGATGCGATTACACTCATAGCATAATCGATATAGTCTGATTCCATTGTTTTTTGTAGATCTACTTCCTGGATTCTATCAGATGTTGTTGCATCAAAAACATCATCTGATAATCCTCCATTATTGTTATTATTGTTATCAGCCATTTTTCTCCTCTTTACGCCGTTTTATACTGTTTCACAGTTTTAAACTTGTTAGATATCGAGGTTCTTAACGAACTTTGCATTCTTTTCTATAAACTCTCTTCTAGGTTCAACCTTATCACCCATAAGAGTTGTAAATGTAACATCTATATCTGATTCAGCTTCTTCATTCATATTAACTCTAAGAAGAATTCTTCTTTCCGGGTCCATAGTTGTTTCCCAAAGCTGTTCAGGATCCATCTCACCAAGACCTTTGTAACGCTGAATCTTATTATTCTGATCACGTCCTACATCTTCAAGAATCTTATTAAGCTCTTCATCACTGTATGCATACCATACCTGTCTGTTTTTCTCCAGTTTATATAGTGGAGGCTGAGCAAGGTATACATGACCTGTCTTAATAAGTTCAGGCATAAATCTGTAAAGGAATGTAAGCATAAGTGTTGCAATATGAGCACCATCTACATCAGCATCAGTCATGATAATAATCTTGTCATAACGAAGTTTACTTATGTCAAAATCATCATGAATACCTGTACCAAATGCTGTTATCATTGCTTTAATCTCAGCATTTCCATAGATTCTGTCAAGTCTTGCTTTTTCAACATTTAATATCTTACCACGAAGTGGAAGTATTGCCTGAGTTGCTCTGCTTCGTGCTGTCTTTGCAGATCCACCGGCTGAATCTCCCTCAACTATGAATATTTCACAGTTCTTAGGATTCTTATCTGAACAGTCTGCAAGCTTACCTGGAAGTCCAAGTCCATCGAGAGCTGATTTACGTCTTGTAAGATCTCTTGCTTTTCTTGCAGCATCTCTTGCTCTCTGAGCAAGAACGGCTTTTTCAATTATTACCTTGGCAACAGAAGGATTCTGCTCAAGATAATATGTGAGCTGCTCACTTACTACTGAAAGTACTGCACCTCTTGCTTCTGTATTTCCAAGCTTTTGTTTTGTCTGTCCTTCAAACTGAGGGTCTTCTATCTTTACACTTATAATTGCAGTGAGACCTTCTCTTATATCTTCTCCTGAAAGATTTTCATCTGTCTCTTTTACAAGCTTATTATCTTTTGCATAATCATTGAAGGTCTTTGTAAGAGCCATTCTGAAACCTTCAAGATGAGTTCCACCCTCTGGTGTGTTTATATTATTAACAAATGTATATGTACTTTCAGAGAATGCATCATTATGCTGGAAAGAAACTTCAACATGAACTCCGTTTTTATCTCCTTCAAAATACATTATGTCATTATAAATTGCAGTTTTACTCTTATTCAGATATTGAACAAATTCTTTAATTCCACCTTCATAATGGAACTGCTGCTCAATAATATCCTGACCTTCTTCTACTCTATAATCTCTAAGTGTGATTTTAAGTCCTTTTGTGAGGAAAGCCATTTCTCTGAGTCTTTGTTTTAATACATCATATTCAAATACTGTAGTTTCTTTGAATATTAAAGCATCAGGTTTGAAGTAAACTTTTGTACCTGATTTCTCCGGATCAGCTTCACCAACGACTTTAAGAGGATAACATACCTTACCTCTTTCATATCTTTGTTTATAAACTTTTCCATCTCTTGTAACTTCTACTTCAAGCCATTCTGAAAGAGCATTAACAACTGAAGCTCCTACACCATGAAGTCCACCTGATACCTTGTATCCTCCACCGCCAAATTTTCCTCCGGCATGAAGTATTGTAAATACAACTTCAACACCTGTAAGACCTGACTTATGGTTTACATCAACAGGTATACCTCTACCGTTATCGACTACAGTAATTGTATTATCTGCATTGATATTTACTTCAATATGATCACAATAACCTGCAAGAGCTTCATCAACTGAATTATCAACTATTTCATAAACAAGATGATGTAATCCTCTGCTGGCCGTTGTTCCAATATACATTCCAGGTCTTTTTCTAACTGCCTCAAGACCTTCAAGAATCTGTATTTGGTCAGCACCATACTGTACTTCTTCTGCCATTTATAAATCCTCTTTCTATAATTACTTTATCAGCTAATTGCTGATTAGTTTTCACTACTGACTGTTCCATTAGTTACTTTAAATAACTTATCTATTTCAAATCTGTTATTTACAAATTCATCAAGTCCTGTACATGTGATTATAGTCTGAATACCTCCCAGCGCACTAAGAAGATAGTTCTGTCTGTTACTATCAAGTTCAGACAAAACATCATCAAGTAATAATACAGGATTTTCTTTTTTAGATTTTTTAACAATTTCTATTTCTGATAATTTTAAAGATAATGATGCTGTTCTTTGTTGTCCCTGAGATCCGAATTTTCTAATATCAATCTCTTTTTCAGAATTTTCACTTTTAACAATAAAAGAAAAATCATCCTTATGAGGTCCTATTGTAGTCTGCTTTTGATATTTATCCTTATCTTTGGCATGCTCCAGCTTTTTCTCATATTCATCTACCGTTGTATTAGGTTCATAGAAAATCTCAAGATTTTCTTTACCACCTGTCAGTTTATTATGAATAGGCCCAATTATTTCATTAAGCTCTTTGATAAATTTTTCTCTTGTTTTAATAATTACACTTCCGTACTCTAACAGCTGTTTATTTTGAACTTCAATCAGAATACTGTTTTCCGGATGCTCAAAAAGATCTTTTAGGATTTTATTTCTTTCAACTACCAGCTTATTATATTTAGCCAGATTATTTAAATAAATCTGATCAAGCTGACAAAGTTCCATATCCATGAATCTTCTTCTTTCAGCAGGACCATTTTTTATAATAGATAAATCCTCTGGAGAAAAAAATACAACATTTAACTTTCCAACCAGATCTGAAGCTTTTCTTATCTTCTGCCCATCAATAGCAATTCCTTTCGATTTGCTTTTTCTAAGATGCATATCAATTCTGTATTCAGCACCATCTCTTTCGATGATATTTCTGATATGTGCTTCTTCTTTTCCAAAGCCTATTATCTCTTTATCCTTGCTACCTTTATGGGATTTAGTAGTTGCAGACAAATATATTGCTTCAAGGATATTAGTCTTTCCCTGGGCATTATCGCCATATAATATATTTGTTCCGCTACTAAAATCTATTTTTAGTTCTTCATAATTTCTAAAATTTGACGCTTCGAGTGACTTAATTATCATTTTTCAATTTTAACCTGTTCACCTTTATATTCTACAACGTCTCCATCGTATAATTTTCTTCCACGTCTTGTTTCTACTTCACCATTTACTTTTACAAGGCCATCCTGTATATCAATCTTTGCATCTACACCAGATTCTTCTAATCCGGCTTTTTTCATGGCCTGGCCAAGCTTTATAAATTCATCTGTTTCTCTTAATTTTACTATTTCCATTTTTTTACCTTTAATCTACTGTTGTGAAATTAACAGGAAGAACGAGATAAATATAACTTGAATCCTTATCTCTTATAAAGCAAGGTGCTTTCGGATTAACAAGATACATATCTATTACTTCATCATCAATTGCACGAAGCGCATCAATAAGGAATCTTGGATTAAATCCAATCATAAGATCCTTACCCTGTTTATTGATATCTATTTCTTCATCCATGCTTCCTATTGTTGAATTGATTTTAAGCTCAAGCTTTTCATTCAAAATATTTATTATTACCGGCTTTTTATCTCCTTCTTTTACAAGAAGTGTTGCACGGTCGATACATTCAAGAAGTTCCTTACGATTAATAGTCATCTTGGTTTCATAATCGCTTGAAAGCATCTGACTTATATTAAAATATTCACCTTCTATTAATCTTGAAACTACAATTGTATTATCAAACTCAAACAAAATATGCTTATCAGTAAAGTATATCTTAACCATACTTTCAGTATTATCTGTAAGGATCTTACTGATTTCACCCAAAGTTTTACCTGGCACAACTACTCTCTTTGAGTTATAACTTTCTGATAATTTAACTTTTCTAATAGAAATTCTGTGACCATCAAGAGAAACTACTTTTAAATTTTCTCCTTCTATTTCGAAAAGCTCACCACTCATCATTTTATTAGAGTCATTTTGCGCAATTGAGAAAATTGTTTTCTGGATAACAGTCTTAAGAGTATACTGCGATACAGTAACTTCATCAATTTTTTCTATAGATGGAAGGTAAGTAAAATCTTCACCACTTCTTCCAATAAGATTAAATTTTGATTTTTCACAACTAATAGTAACTTTATGATTTGCATCAGATTCTATAGTTACATCGTTATCAGGGAGTTTTCTAATTATCTCTGGAAAGAGTTTTGCATCAATTGCAATAAAACCTCTTTCAATAATATTTCCATCTACAATTGTCTGTATTCCAAGTTCCATATCATTAGCAATAAATTTGATATTACCCTCAGTACAATCAATAAGAATACATTCTAATATAGACATTGTAGTTTTATTAGGAACTGCCTTTGATACAATCTGTAATCCGTTAACAAGATTAGATTTAGAGCATACGAATTTCATTATGCGTACTTTTCTCCCTTCAAAATTTATATATAAATATATTAATTAATAATAATTATAGTATTAATGGTTGTTGGTATGTGCAAAACCTATTCTATTATACTATTTATCTAGCTTTTTTACAATTTTTTAATAGTTGATAACTCATTTTTTACTGTTGAAAATTTAAAGCTTTTACACAGGCCAAATTTTGAGAAATTTCTATATATTTTTTGTTTCCACATATAAATAACAATTTATAAACAAATTATAAAATAGTTATAAACAAAAATATTAATGGTTATGAACATTAATTGTGTTATTAATGTGGATAACTCACTTTGAATTTTTATATTTTCAGGTTTGT
>JAILEJ010000490.1 GCA_024688095.1 Butyrivibrio sp. | reverse complement strand
TTTGTGGGTGTTCAGAAAGAATATAAAAAGAGTATTATTAACCATAGGCCTTATTTTTTTAACAGTAGTTCTGATAAAGGGACCAGTCATGAATACTGCAGGCATTGAACAGCCTGACTTTGTTGAATCTCTCTGTGTACCCCTTCAGCAGGTTGCAAGAGTCCTTGTTGATGGCAAAGAGCTTACAGCAAGCGAAAAAGAACTTATTGATAATGTAATAGATACAACTTACATAAAAGAACTTTATGCTGCAGATTTTGCAGATAATATAAAAGAACTTGTAAGGGCAGGAAATCCTGAATACCTTGAAAGCCACAAATTTGAGTACTTTAAACTGTGGGCTGGTCTTGGACTAAGGTATCCTGGAGTTTACGTGATGGCCTGGACAGATCTTACAAAAGGATTCTGGTATCCTGACGTAGAAAGTGAAGTTGCCATGATAGATGGAATTATGGCAAATGATTACGGACTTGTTGCAAGTCCAATTCTTAGAGGAAAAATCGTTGTAAAGGCAAAAGAGATTTTTCTAAAGCTTGGAAACATGATCCCGCTTTATGGATTATTATGGAGCGCAGGAACGTACTTATGGATTCTTTGTATATGCCTTATGGTTATTGGAAATAGTGCTTATAAAGGAGACAGGGGGAAAGACATGATTTTAATGATTCCATTTATTGGAATTGAACTTACCTTGTTTATCGCAACGCCTGTAACAGACTTTAGATACGTTTACAGCATTGTACTTGCAATACCATTGATAATTTCTGTTGTCACCCGTGGTATTTCAGACAAAGCGCCTGAGAAATAAGTGCAACATATTAAAAAATGAAACAATACTGTCATAAACAGTTAATTGAGTATGGATATGATGGTGATAAAATAAGAGAGATAAAATGTATAAATTTAATTCAAGAATAAGATTTAGTGAAATAGACAAAAACGGAAAGCTTGATATAGAAGGGCTTATAAATTATTTTCAGGACTGCTCAACCTTCCAGACAGAAGATAGCAAAACTCCTATGAAATATCTGTATGCAAGAGACCTTGCATGGGTTGTTTCTTCATGGCAGATAGAAATTTTCAGGATGCCATCCATAGGAGAAAAGGTTGTGGTAGGAACCATACCTTATGATATGAAAGGCTTTATTGGATACAGAAATTTCTTTTTGGAAACAGAGGATGGAGAAAGGCTCTCAGTAGCCAATTCAATCTGGTCCCTTATAGATATCAAAAAAGGTCTCCCGGTAAGAGTTACCCCGGAGATAAAAGAATCATATCCCCTTGGTGAAAAGCTTGATATGAACTATGGAAGCAGAAAAATAGCACTTCCAAAGGATGCACGAACGTTTGAAGCTGAGCCTGTTGAGATAAATTATTTCTATCTCGACACCAATAATCATGTTAATAACTCAAAATATATTGAGATAGCTCTTGGTGCTGTAAAAGAGATAAAGACAGAGTTCCACAGCATTAGAGCAATATATCAGCAGCAGGCCAGAGAGGGAGATATAATAAAACCACTTGTATTTGTAACCGAAACAAGTGATAATATCACGTGCACTATTGCTCTAAATGATACAGAGGGAAAACCTTACTGTATTGTAGAGCTTATTTAATCAGACACTTGTAGCTAAGTGCAATTAACGATGTGTTACTATTAAAGGCTTTATGACCAAATAGTAACTGCTTTTTTAAGAACGGAGGAACACTAATGTTAAGATTAGGCGAAAAGCAGACACTGGAAATTATAAAGAAGGTAGATTTTGGAGTATACCTTGCTGAAAGTAGTGAGAGTGAGGATAAGGTACTTTTACCTGCAAAACAGGTGCCGGAAGGATCAGACATAGGAGGAAAGCTTGAAGTATTTCTTTATAGAGATTCTGACGACAGACTGATTGCTACAACAACAACTCCAAAGATTATGCTTGGAGATGTTGCAATGCTTACTGTAAAGGCTACCAACAAGGTTGGAGCATTTATGGATTGGGGACTTGAAAAGGATGTACTTTTGCCATTCCGTGAGCAGACAAGACCTGTTAGAGAAGGTGAAGATATTCTTTGCGCTATGTATATAGACAAAAGTGACAGACTATGCGTTACGATGAATGTCTATGAATTCTTAAGAACTGACAGCCCTTACCAGAAAGAAGATAAGGTAAGAGGAACGGTTTATGAGATCAGCAAAAATTTTGGTGCTTTTGTTGCCGTAGATGATATTTTTTCAGGACTTATTCCGCAAAAAGAGCTGTACGGAGATATCAAGATAGGCGATGACGTAACAGCAAGAGTTACCGGAGTAAAAGAAGATGGAAAGCTAAATTTAAGTCTTCGTGAAAAGGCATATCTTCAGATGGATACAGATATGCAAAAGATAATAAAGAAAATGGAAGATAATGGCGGAAAGCTTGATTTTACTGATAAAGCATCTCCAGATCTTATTAAGGAGAAGATGCAGATGAGTAAAAATGAGTTCAAGAGAGCTGTTGGTCATCTTCTAAAAGAAGGAAAGATTGAAATCCTTCCTGATTCAATAGTTATGAAATAATAAGTGACACAAAATATTCATAAAAGAATACGATAATTAAAAAAGATATTCATAAAAGAATATGATGATTAAAAGAGATATTCATAAAAGAATGCGATCATTAAGATATTAGAAAATACATTATATATATGATAAAAAGATGAAAGAAGTGATAGTAAAATGAATAATAAACATGCTAACAGACTGTTTCTGATACTCGTAATTGTTTATTTTGTTTTAATTCTCGGGCTCAGTTTTGCAGTTGCTAAATACGGATTAAATGTTGAGCTTCTAAGTTCTAACGCTTTTTTGGAATTTGGGCTTTTGATACCTACATTTATATATGTTCTTTGTGTAAGGGATGACATTTTTGAACTTGTATCGCTTAAGAAAATAAAGCTTGCAACATTTTTCCTTGTACCATTATATGTGCTGTGCCTGTTCCCGCTTATCACAATCTTAAATTCAATTTCAATGATATTTGTTGATAATGTGGTAGCTTCATCAACAGCAGATATACTACAGGTACCATTTTTGATATCGGTTTTCCAGATAGGAATATTTGCACCACTTTGTGAAGAGATTATTTTCAGAGGAGTTTTTTATCATAGTTACAGAAGAAGCGGAACAGCACTTACATCTGCTATTATTTCAGGAATTCTCTTTGGAATTATTCACATGAATATAAATCAGGCAATGTATGCTATAGCAATCGGATTTTTCTTTGCACTTCTTGTGGAAGTTACAGGAAGCACACTTACATCTTTCTGGGCACATGCATTTTTTAACTCAAGCGAGGTTGGTCTTATATATATTACACAGAGTCTGGCTACAAACCTTGGCAACACAAATATGCAGAATATTATTGAAATGGAAAATGATTTATCCAAAGAAGCACTTTTACAGACAGTAGTAGTAATGCTTCCTGCGGCAGCTGCACTTGTTGCAGTGGTAATACTTATTGCATTCCTGATTTCAAAGGTTGAGGGTAATACTGATAAATTCAAGGAATTCTTTAAAATTGAAAAGCCTCAGACTTTTTATACACCTGATGGACGTATTGTTCAGCGGGCAAAGCCTACAATGATAACACCATCACTTGTTATTGGAGTAATACTTGCTCTTATATATATGGTGATAACAGCCATATAAAGAATAACAAAAAAGCGCCCCTGGTTTTACAGGGACGCTGTGGCTCTTATACTCGCAGATCGATATTGGCGCCAATGTCCGGATTGACAGACAGCTCCATTGAAGCGTCCATCATTTCCGTTACAGATTCAGTTACCTCACTTGCGAGGTCCATACTTTTTGAAAGCATGGCAACACCAACGTCAGTTTGTAGCTTTGACATTGAAAGAGCCATAGATAATGCAGGAATGTCCATACAGGCACCTCCTTTATCTTTTCTATTTTTTATATCGGCATATTTAGACTAAATATTTAGATTATTATTTTTCATCAGAAAATGAAAAAATCAATATTTCTTGTTTCTTAATAGGGAAAAAATATTTAAATTTGTTGGGTGGAAGATGAAAAAAATTAGTGTTTTGGGGATTGATCTGAAGATTTATACAATGAGGGAAATTCTTAACAAGACGGAGAACTATTTAAAAAATGGTACTCTGAATGTTGTCATGTATATTAATTCTTCCCTTCTGGTCAAAGCAGAAGGAAATCCATTATTAAAAGATTATATCGAAAAGGCAGATATTACACTTCCGGGTGATGCAGAGCTTATGAAAAAATGTGGCATAACCTCCTGGAATGCAATGCATGACCTTGAGGAAAGAAATTTTCTTAGAGAAATGCTTTCAAGAAGCAGCCACAGAGATTATCCGATGGTAATCCTTGCTGAAGATGAAGAAGAACTTCAAAAGTTACATGACGATGTGATAAAAATGCGTAGTGATATTCAGGTTACTGCAGAATATCTTCTTCCTGAAGAAGAAGAGGAGATTATAACTCTTATCAATCAGATAAATGATATCACGCCGAAAATAATTATAATAAAAGGCGATTATGAGCTTATATATAAACTCATAGGCGAACAGCAGATACAGTTTATAAATGCCGAAGTTGCAATAATAATGCCTAAGGATATGAACATATCAGGAAAAGCTGAAGGCTTTATAAAACGTATGAGACACAAACTTTACAGAAAAATGTTCATTCGTAAAGCGAACAGATACGATAACGAAAATAAATAATTGGTGTTTTTTGATAAAAATATACAAAAAACATCCTAATAATTGTGGAATTTTTTACATATATAATGTAAAATAAAAAACTAGGGGGAACTATATAATGTAACGCAAACAGGATTGCTTATGGCCTGTTTTGTGTGGAAAGAGTGATAAATGATTTCAAATCAGATATTGCAGAATACTATTGATGGCCTGAAGGGCATATCACATATAGATTTATGCGTTTTGGATATTGATGGCGGAGAAGTTGCATCAACATCAAATGAATTCAAGGGACTTTCTGGAATCGTAAATGAATTCGCAATGTCACCGGCAGATTCTCAGGAAATACAGGAGCATCAGTTCTTTAAGGTATATGATGGAGAACAGGCTGAGTATATTCTGATTGCAACAGGTAGCGGAGAGAATACATATATGCTTGGCAAGATGATAGCATATCAGATCCAGACTCTTCTTGTTGCTTATAAAGAGAGATTTGATAAGGATAACTTTATCAAGAACCTTCTTCTTGATAATCTGCTTCTTGTTGATATATACAGCAGAGCCAAAAAACTTCATGTACAGACCGATGCAAAGCGTGTTACTATGATTGTTGAGGCTGAAAATGCCAAAGAAAACAATATGCTTGAAACGGCTAAAACACTGATCGGAACATCAACACCTGATTTTGTTACAGAGGTAGATGAAGGTGCGGTTATTGTTGTTAAAGATGTTTCAGAACAGTCAAAGCCTGAAGATATAAACCGTTCAGCAATGGATATTTTAAATGGCCTTGAAAAAGAGGGATTCAAAGGTGTACGAGTAGCTTATGGTACACCTATAAATGAAATAAAAGAGGTAAGCCGTTCATACAAAGAAGCCAAGATGGCTCTTGATGTAGGAAAGATATTCTTTGGAGAAAGAAAAGTAATCTGTTTCACAGAGCTTGGAATTGGAAGACTTATATATCAGCTTCCTATACCTCTTTGCAAGATGTTTATCAAGGAAACCTTTGATGGAACCAATCCAGAAGAATTCGATGAGGAAACATTACAGACAATAGATAAGTTCTTTGAGAACAATCTTAATGTTTCTGAGACTTCAAGGCAGCTTTTTATTCACAGAAATACACTGGTTTACAGACTTGATAAATTGCAGAAGAGCACAGGCCTTGATCTTCGTGTGTTTGATGATGCTATTACCTTTAAGATTGCACTTATGGTTGTAAAATACATGAAGTACATGGAGTCTTTTGAATATTAAAGTTTTTACAGGGGAATTGTAAATGGAAAAAAGTTTTAGAAATAAAATGTCTAGAGATAATGGGGCTTCCAAGAATGAGGTTATTGTGATGGAAAACGTCACAAAATCTTATAACGAGGGAGCACCAGCCTTAAACGGAGTCACCCTTCATATTAAGAAGGGTGAATTTGTTTTTATTGTGGGAGATAGTGGTTCAGGTAAATCAACACTAATAAAGCTTCTTCTGCGTGAGCTTGTTCCATCTAAGGGAACAATCAAAGTCATGGGTTATGACCTTGCAAGGATTAAACGTAGAAAAATCCCCTTTTTTAGAAGAAAAATTGGAGTAGTATTCCAGGATTTCAGACTTCTCAAAGATAGAAATGTATACGAAAATGTTGCATTTGCTCAGAGAATTATAATGAAATCCAATAGAGATATCCGAAGAAACGTACCTTCAATACTGGCAACAGTTGGACTTGCAGGTAAGTATAAGAGTAAGGTCAATGAGTTGTCAGGTGGTGAGCAGCAGAGAGTTGCTCTTGCCCGTGCTCTTGTAAACAGACCTGATATCCTTCTTGCAGATGAGCCTACAGGTAACCTTGATCCGGGTAATACAAGAGATATTATGAAGCTCCTGGAACAGATCAATGAAAATGGAACGACTGTAATTGTTGTTACCCATAACAGAGAGATAGTTAATGAGATGAAAAAGCGCGTTATCAAGATGAATAAAGGCGTTATTGTTAATGATGAGGAGAACGGAGTTTATATAGATGAGGATTATTAATTCATTTTTTTATGCGATCGGACAAGGCTTTAAAAATCTTACAAGAAACAGATGGTATACACTTGCTTCCATAGCAACAATCAGTGCATGTCTGTTCTTGTTTGGATTGTTTTATTCAATAATAACAAACTTCCAGTACATGGTTCATGCAGCTGAAGAGGGAGTTTCAGTAACGGTGTTTTTCGATGAAGGAACAACAGAAGATCAGATACTTGCACTTCAGGCTGACCTGCAGGTAAGACCGGAAGTGAGCAAGATTGATTATGAATCTGCTGATGCAGCATGGGAAGGTTTTAAGGAACAGTACCTTGGTGAATATGCAGATGGATTTACAGAGAACCCGCTTGCAGATGATGCTAACCTCCAGATATACATGAGCGATGTATCAATGCAGCCGGCACTGGTTACATATCTTGAATCAGTAGATATTGTAAAGACAGTTAACAGATCGGAGATAACAGCTTCAACTCTTAGCGGTTTGAATAAGCTTATTGCCTACGTTTCAGTTGGCATAATTGTTGTTCTTCTCTGTGTATCAATATTCCTTATTCACAATACTGTTACAATCGGTATTTCTGTAAGAAAAGAAGAAATTGGAATAATGAAGTATATCGGAGCAACAGACTTTTTCGTAAGAGCTCCATTTGTTATCGAAGGTATCATCATTGGAATTATTGGTTCGATTATCCCAGTGGTAGTTGTTTATTTTATTTATAATGAGGCGGTTGTGTATATTGGAACTCATTTTGCAATGCTTTCAAATCTGCTTGCATTCGTAGATTCAACAGTTATTTTTGAAAAGCTTGCACCAATATCACTGATAATTGGCGTAGGAATAGGATTTTTAGGTAGTTTTATAACTGTAAGGAGACATCTACACGTTTAATACAAGGATGAATTATAGGATTAAAAGAATACTTTTTTCCATGATTTTGATCCCGGCTATATTTTTTGCATCCAGTGGGGCGATGACAAAGGCGGCAGTTACACAGCAGAGTATTACGGAAAAAGAAAATCAGATTTCTGATGCCAAAAAAGAACGTGATAGCATGAAGAAATCAATGACAGATTTAGAGGCCTTAAAAAAGGAATTGGAATCAACAAAGTCAGATCTCAATACTTATATTAAGGAACTTGATGCCAGTCTTACATCCATACAGGAAAAAATTTCAGATCTGGAAGATCAGATTACTGAAAAAGAGGGACAGATTGAGGAAACAACAGCTGAACTTATAGAGGCTCAGAGGATACAGCAAGAGCAGTATGAAGCTATGAAGAAACGTATAAAATTCATGTTTGAAAAGGGACAGGTAATGTACGTTGAGCTTCTTCTTAGCGCGGGTAACTTTGCTGATATGCTAAATAAAGCTGAATATATACAGGAGCTTTCTGCCTATGACAGACAAAAGCTTGAGGAATATGTTGAAAATGAGAGGCTGATTTCGCTCACTAAAGAAGTTCTTGAAGAGGAAAAAGAAACTCTTGATGAAGCCAAAGCCCAGGTTGAGCAGGAAGAAGCAAATATGCAGTCACTGCTTGATGATAAAAACAGTGAGCTTGCGAGCGTAAATTCAGACATTGAGAATAAAGAGGCAGCAATAGCAGAATATGAGGCACAGATTGCCGAAGAAAATGAAACTATAGCGGCTCTTGAAAAAGCAGTAGAAGCTGAAAAGGCAGCACTTGCAGCACAGAATGCAAGGAGAACCTATGACGGTGGAATGTTTGCATGGCCATGTCCATCTTATACAAGAATTTCGGATGACTATGGAATGAGAATTCATCCAACTCTTGGTATATCAAAGATGCATAACGGTATCGATCTGGCAGCACCTTCAGGCTCTTCAATTCTTGCAGCGTATGACGGAACAGTTGTAGCAGCATCATATAGTTCCACAATGGGTAACTATATAATGATAGATCACGGAAGTGGACTGTACACAATCTACATGCACGCATCATCATTAAGTGTTTCAAAGGGAGCGGAAGTTACCAAGGGACAAAAGATTGCA
>JAILEJ010000454.1 GCA_024688095.1 Butyrivibrio sp. | reverse complement strand
CACGTGAGTTATATAATACTGATATGTCTTTATATGAGCTTGAGAGAGTAAAAAAGCTTTTGAAGAAGGAGAAGCTTTATTATGATTTTCTACGTTGAAAATGAAGTAGATGCAAAATTTGATTTTGATATAGAAGAGCTTGGGAAAATGGTATGTGAAGCTGTTTTAAAAGAAGAAAATTTTCCCTATGAAGCTGAGATTAATATGACAATAACTGGAGATGAAGGCATTCATGAGATGAACAGGGATTTCAGAAATATTGACAGACCTACGGATGTTTTATCATTTCCAAATATAGAATATGAAAGTGCAGGAGATTTTTCTGGAATAGAGGATGATCTTTTTGATTGTCAGAATCCTGATACTGGAAATATTATGCTTGGCGATATAGTAATAAATGAAAGCAGAGTTCGCTCTCAGGCACTTGAATATGGGCATAGTGAGAAACGTGAATTTGCTTTTCTTACAGCTCATAGTATGCTTCATTTATGTGGATATGACCATATGGAAGAGGATGAAGCAAAGGTAATGGAAAATAAACAGGAAGAAATATTAAATAGTTTGGGGATTACAAGACAGGTATGAAATCACGTTTAGAAAATAATAAAATTAAACCGGATGTTTTTACTTCATTATCATTTATTAATTTACTGGTTCTTGGCATTATAACAATAATTTTGAATCGTATTGCCGGGGAAGAAGCAATTGGATATGGCGCTGGTTCAATTTTAATGTTTATTTTTGCATCAAGCGTGTATTTAATATGTTTTGAACGTGCAGTTTGTAGAATGGTCAGGCTTAGAGCCAAAAGAAATCAATATCGAAATGCTTCTAAAAATATGAAGTTTTTTTCTATCATAGCAATGATTTCAGGTCTGTTACTTAGTATTGTTTTTATACTTGTTTCGGGACCTTTTATTAAGATAATAACCGGTAGTTCTATGGGGCAGATGATTTTTCTATGTGCTGCGCCATCATTTTTCTTTATGAGTATAATAGGCGTTATTAGAGGTTATATGTACGGATTTGGTTATACATATCCATATTTTATAAGTTCGCTTATTCAAATATTTACATCTGTTATACTGGGATTTTTGTTTGCTTTTTTGACACATGGATATGGGGTGAAGATTGGTAATCTTATTCATGTTGAGGAAACTGCATCTGTATATTCAGCAGCGGGAGTTATGGCTGGACTTTCAGTTGGTACTTTTGTCTCTATGATTTATATTCTTATTGCCTTTTATTTAAGAAGACATGAAATGAAGCATATTATTGAAGGCGGAGAGATGATAATAATTGATAATGGCAATGAAACTTTTCCAATACTTGGTCCATTATTGATTTTTTATGCATTACCTGTTTTGATTTTTATTATCGATGAAGTTGTATATACAAATCATAAAGCAGGTAGCACAGATGCGATTGAGGCATATGGTATATTTTATGGCAGGTTTCTGGTTGTACTTATAATATTTGCATCTATTTGTATTTTGCCATTTGTAAAGAAATGGTACCAGATAAATGTAAGAATTGATAAGTTGGATTTGGGATATGCAGGGAACAGATTTTGTGGCCTTATGGTTTATGAGTCGCTTATTGCCGTTCCGTTTTCTACGTTTAGTATGTTTATGGCTGGAACAGTTACTACTTGCATTTTTGGAAAGGAAAATGATGCAGCTACAGGTTTTTGGGTAATAGGTATGCCGCTTATTGGATTTATCTGTCTGTGGGCAATACTGACCTGGATTCTTGTTAAACAGGGCAGGGAATCAATTCTGATTACAGCATCATTAGTAAGTTTTGTTGCCCATATTATCTCTCTTATTTTATTTATGGGAGTTATGGGTAAGGGATTACATGCTATTATTGTAGCTTTGTATGTACAGCTTATAATATATGATGCCATTTGCTTTATTGCTCTATATCAGATTCTTAAACTTAAGAATACATTTTTATATATTGTTATTGGTAAAATAATTGTATGTTCATTGCTTACAAGCGTTGTTGTTATGCTATTGGATAAGCTGCTTGTAAATATTATTGGAGAACCATTAACTTTGATCTTGTCCATTATAGTATTTGTTTTTGTATATTATAATTTATTACTTATTTCAGGTACTATAGGCAGAAGAGATTTAGAAAGAATGCCTCTTGGTAATATATTTGCTATTTATGCAGGTGCGATTGGCCTATTGAAGGGAGATAAGAGGTGAGCAAGATAATTATAGCTGGTGCAGGTGCTGCAGGATTATGCTGTGCAGTTTTCTGTGCCAGAAATGGACATGAAGTAATAATAATTGAAAAGACAGACAATATAGGAAAAAAGCTTTCCATTACCGGAAATGGCAGATGTAATATGACTAATCTTGATATGAGACCGGAATATTATAATTCTGCTGTAAGAAAGAGAATGGAAGGCTTTTTAAATGTTTTTTCTCCTGAAAAAGCAATAAATTTTTTTAGATCACTGGGGCTTGTTGTACAAAGTGAAGATGGATATATATATCCTGTTTCAAATCAGGCTTTATCTGTGGTAAAAGCTTTGCATGATGAATGCTTAAGATATGGTGTTTCTTTTAAAATGAAAGAGCAATTAAAGGAAGTAAAAAAGGAAAATGATGGCAGTTTTATAGTTCGTACTGATAAAGGCGTATATGATTCTGACAGATTTATAATGGCTATTGGGGGAATGTCAGGACCTAAAACAACAGCTTCAACAGGGGATGGATATTATATTTGTAAAAAGCTTGGTATTTCTATAAAAGAGTGTTTTCCGGCTCTTGTAGGCCTAAAAACTGATTCTCAGTTTATGCCACAGGATAGTGGGGTTAGAGCTAAGGTAAATGTTTCATTTATGATTGGCAATGAAATAATAGCTACCGAATATGGTGAGGTTCAGTTTACAAAAGATACTATTTCCGGATTTCCTATTATGCAACAAAGTGGTGAAATGGCAAAACATCTTGCAGATGGTACGCCTATTACATGCTGTATTGATTTTTTTCCTGAATATGATGAAAACAGCTTTGAACTATTGAAACGCGAGATGTTAAGACTTAGAGATAATAGAAGTCTTGAACAGTTTTTATCTGGTTTTGGAAATAGTAATATAAATGATATGATAATCAAACGAATGAAGTTTGGTAAGAATATGAAAATGAAAAATATCTCTGAAAAAATGGCAAGAGATATAATGGATATGTACAGGTCGTATAAGCTTGAGATAATTGAACCTGCAGGTTATCAGAGTTCACAGGTTACCAAGGGTGGAGTAAGTCTTGGAGAAGTAAACGATGATCTTGAAGTGAAAAAGGTTCCAGGAATGTTTATTATAGGTGAACTTCTTGATGTCGATGGAAGATGCGGTGGTTATAATCTGCAATGGGCATGGACAAGTGCTTTTATTGCAGCTCAAAAGGCGAGTATATGATTAGATTAAATCAGATTAAAATTAGTAATAATGGTATGAAAGGCAATGAGTTTTGCCATATAGATAATATAAAAAAAGAGCTTAAGTCAAAAGCTTCAAAACTGCTCAGGATAAATGTTTGTGATATTGAAGATATCAAAATTGTCAGACATTCGATAGATGCCAGGAAAAAACCTGATATCTTTGATGTATATGTTTGTGATATAAAACTGTCAAAGGGAAATGAGGCTTCTGTTATAAAAAAATCGGGAAATAAAAATGCCGAGATAGTTACTAAAAAGTCATATGTTTTTCCTGATGCAGGTGATATAAAACTTGATAGAAGACCAATTATAGTTGGATCTGGACCGGCTGGTCTTTTTTGTGCTTATGAGCTAGCTGTTCATGGATACAAACCGATTATTATTGAAAGAGGAAGCTCGGTAGATATTAGAAAACAAAAAGTTGATGAATTCTGGAATTCAGGTAAGCTTGATATAAATTCCAATGTACAGTTTGGCGAAGGAGGAGCAGGTACATTTTCCGATGGAAAGCTCAATACTGTTGTAAAGGACAGAGATGGACGCGGAACTGAAATTCTGGAAACTTTTGTAAAATATGGTGCTAAAGAAAATATTCTTTTTGAGAACAAACCGCATATAGGCACTGATATTCTGACTTGTGTTATAAAGAATATGAGAGATGAGATAATAAAGCTTGGTGGAGAGTATCATTTTGATACTACTGTAACTGATTTTATTATTGAGGATGGGAAAATCTGTGGAGTAGATACAACTGAAGGTAAATTTGAGAGTGAAGTAGTTGTACTTGCAATTGGACATAGTGCCAGAGATACTTTTATAAAATTAAAAGAGCGAAAAATAGATATGAAACCAAAGGCCTTTGCAGTTGGATTTAGAGTTGAGCATAAGCAGAGTCTGATAAATCATTCTCAGTACGGAATAGAAAGCCCAACAAGCCTTCCCGCATCACCATATAAAGTCGTAATGAACAGCTCGTTTGGAAGAGGTGTTTATTCATTTTGTATGTGTCCTGGAGGTTATGTAGTTAATGCATCCTCTGAGGAGGGCAGAACATGTGTAAATGGAATGAGTTATAATGCAAGGGATGGTTTAAATGCAAATAGTGCAATTATTGTATCTGTAAGTCCTGAAGATTTTGAATCAGATGATGTTCTTTCTGGAATGTATTTCCAAAGAAAACTTGAAGAGAAGGCTTATAAAGCTGGAAATGGAAAGGTTCCTGTTCAGTTTTATGGTGACTTTAGAAATAAGATTACAGGAGAAACAAAAGAAGAGGAAATTAACAATTTAAAGAATATACCTCAGATTAAGGGGGAGTATGTTTTTACGGATTTGACAAATATAATGCCGGATTATATAAATAAAGCTTTTGTTGAAGGAATGGACAGATTTGGTCAGATGATAAAAGGCTTTGATGCTCAGGATACTTTAATTGACGGCGTAGAAACAAGGACTTCAAGTCCTGTAAGGATAAATAGAGATGAGAATATGGATTCTGTTTCTGTAAAAGGACTTTATCCATGTGGAGAAGGAGCTGGCTATGCAGGAGGAATTATGTCTGCAGCAATGGATGGTATTAAAGTTGCTGAGAAGATAGCCGGAAAATATTATGCGAAATAAAAATGAGATCAGGAAAGAAGCTCTTGATAAAAGAGATAATCTTTCTGCCATTGATAAAAAAATTAAAGATGAACTTATTAAAGAACGACTTTTTTCTAATAAATTCTATGATACAGCAGATACAATTCTTACTTATGTTTCTTATAAGAGTGAAGTATCTACTTTAGATATAATAGAGGAGTCTCTTTATTTACGTAAAAGTGTATATTGCCCCAAGGTTCTTGATCTGAAAAATGGTTATATGGAATTTTATAAAATAAAAGATATTAAAGATCTTGTGATGAATAAAATGGGTATATATGAACCTGAAGAAAAACATGATACAATCTTTAATGATTTTGAAAATGAAAATACTCTTATAATTATGCCAGGTACAGCATTTAATTATAAGAAAGACAGAATTGGATATAATGGTGGTTTTTACGACAGATATCTTGAAAGAGGAAATAAATTAAAATCTATAGCTCTTTGCTATGAGTGTCAAATTATGAAAGAGGATTTTCCTATATCTGTTTTTGATAAAAGACCTGATTACTTATTAACGGAGAATGGTATTATTTAATTATGAGTTATGAAGAAAAGAAACAAGAGATCATAGATGTATGTAATAAGTTAATGGATCTGGGGCTTCTTGTAAGAACCTGGGGAAATGTCAGTTGCAAAATAGATGATAATCATTTTCTTATTACTCCAAGTGGTATTAGATATGAAAATCTTACTGTAGATAAGATTGTTCTGGTTAATTCAAATGATTTGTCATATGAAGGAGATATTCTTCCTTCCAGCGAAAAAGCTGTTCATGCGAAGATTTATAATGTCAGAAAAGATGCTGAGTTTATTGTTCATACCCATCAGCCTTATGCGACAGCAGTAGGGGCACTAGGACATGGGAAGATAAGACTCTTTGATGAGGATAATAACCATATTATTATTCCTATAATTTCCTATGCGCTTCCTGGAACACAAAAGCTTGCAGATAATGCTGGGAGAAAGACTGTAAAATATAGTTCTGATAATGCATTTATTATGGCTAACCATGGAACTATATGTTTTGGACAGACATCTAAAGAGGCTATAAAAGAGGCCTTACAGCTCGAAGTCAGAAGTATGAATTTCTTAAAGAGTGAATGTAGAACAGATTTTGAATATGGTCTTGTTGAAGGTTTTAGCAGCCATATTGAAAATGGTAAAATTATATATGATCTTCCTGATGTTCCAGCAAGAATTAAGAATATTCATGAGGAAATTTATAGCACCAGACATGATATAAATTATATTATTCATAATAAATCTGATGCTATTACAACAGTTTCACGTACAGCAAATCATATGAGACCGCTTAATGATGACTTTGCACAGCTTATTGGTGTAAGTGTAAAGATTCCTTCAAGAGATGATGGTCATGATAAGAGCCATATTAATGTGAGTAATAAATGCAATGTTGTTTTTTCTTTTAATGATGGAGCTTTTTGTCTTGGATCTAATAAATCCGATGCAGAAGCAGTAGCACTAGTTCTTGATAAAGGATGTCTTGCGCATATTGCTGTTATGCGATTTGGAGAAGGCCATTTCCTTTCTATATGGGATTGTATTAAAATGAACAGGAATTATAAAAAACATTATTCAAGACTTGCAGATAATTAAAACAATTGTTTCATACATTGATTTGATATGCTAAAATATAGTTATTCAGAAAAAATATCTGAGAGGTATAAATGTTATGGCAGAAAAAGAAAAATATGTAGCTTACGTATCCAGCTATACTTCAGGAATTGGTAGTAACTATGGAATCAGGGTTTATGATGTTGATATGAAGAATGGACGTTTTATCGAAAAAGATAAAGTTGAAATTACAAACTCTTCATATATAGGAATTTCTCATAATAAGAAGACTCTTTATTCTATTACTGACTCTGGCGTGGAGTCATATCATATTAAAGCAGATGGTAGCCTTGAGTTTCTTAATGAAGCTTCTATAAACGGTATGAGAGGCTGTTACCTTAATATGGATCAGACTGATAAGTATCTTCTTACATGTGGATACCATGATGGAAAGCTTACAGTACTTAAACTTAATGAAGATGGAAGTATTGGTGAGATTACAGATGAAAAGTTCCATAAAGGACTTGGAACTGCAGCAGGAAGAAACCATGTTCCTCATGTACAGTGTGTAAAGGTTACAAAAGATAATAAATATGTTTGTGCTGCTGATCTTGGGATGGACAGAGTTAATGTTTATTCTATAGATATGAATACAGGAAAACTTAAAGATGCAGACATTATTCACTGTGACCAGGAATCATCTCCAAGACATATGCAGTTTTCACTTGATGGAAAATACCTGTATATTGTTTTTGAACAGGAATGTGCAATTTCTGTTTATAAGTACACTGATCATAATGGAATGCCTGATTTTGAAGAAATTCAGACTGTTTATAATACAGATGAACCTGATTCACAGGGTGTTGCCTGCAGTGCGCTTTCATTCTCTGAAGATTATAACTATCTTGTAAGTTCATCTGCTGGAGAAAATAATGCCATTGTATTTAAAGTAGATAAAGAGACAGGATTACTTGAAAAGAAGATTCAGCTTCCAATATCAGGAGAGTATCCTAAGGATGCAGCATTATTCCCTGATAACAGACATCTTGTATCGCTTAATCATGAATCAAATTCACTTACATTCTTTAAGGCTGATTTTGAAGCTGGAACTATAATTATGAATGGTCCTGAAATTGAATGCCCTAAACCAAATTGTATTGTATTTCATAAAGTACAGTAAATAGTAAAAGACTTTCAAGTTGATATGAAAAATATCATTTTGAAAGTCTTTTTTATAGAATATTTTTTTGTTTTATATTCGAATATTTTAAGTTTAGCGTTTATTTGAATAGAAATCCTTTAGATATTCAGCCTTGGAACTCATGTTAGTTATCATTGAATCAAGAATAGTAAAAGCACACATTGCTTCAAGAACAACAACAGCTCTTGGAACAATTATAGGATCATGTCTGCCTTTTATGTTTACTGTTATTTCTTCTCCGTCTTTATTTATAGTTTGCTGATCGGATGCAATACTTGGAGTTGGCTTTATGTAAGCTCTAAGTATTATGTCATTTCCATTTGAAATACCACCAAGTATTCCACCGCAATGGTTTGTGCTGGTAGTTACTTTTTTGTCTTTAATGCAAAAGCTATCATTATTTTCAGATCCCTTAGACCTGGATACTTTTATTCCATCACCAATTTCAACTGCTTTTACAGCACCTACACTCATTATTGCTTTAGCAAGTTCTGCATCAAGCTTATCAAAAACAGGATCACCAATTCCTGCTGGAACTCCTTTTATTACAATTTCAATAACACCACCAACAGAATCCTTCTCAGCACGACATTTTGTAATATATTCTACAGCTCGTTTGTCTGCATCAGCATCTGGCATAGCTGTCTGTGTAGACAGGATAGTAGCCTTATCAAAATTGTTGTAATCTATTTCGATGTCGCCTATTGCTTTTGTGTATGCACATAATTCGATGCCCATTTCTGAAAGCAGTTTTGAACAAAGAGATCCTGCAGCAACTCTGCCAATTGTTTCTCTTCCTGATGAACGACCACCACCTCTGTAATCCCTAAAACCATATTTACTGTCGAATGAAAAATCAGCATGGCCAGGTCTGTAATAACTTGCAATTTCACTATAATCTGAAGATCTCTGAGATGTGTTTCGAACTAAAAGAGCGATAGGAGTTCCTGTTGTTTTATCTTCAAATAAGCCTGAGAGAATTTCTACTTCATCAGCTTCTTTTCTCTGAGTTGTAATAGAAGACTGGCCAGGTTTTCTTCTATCAAGGAATTTTTGGATATCCTCTTTATATAAAGACATTCCTGCTGGAAAGCCATCGATTATAACTCCAAGTGCAGGTCCATGAGATTCTCCGAATGTTGTCATTTTAATATTTTTACCTAGTGTAGATCCAGACATTTATTTTTCCTCAATTCTTTTGATTTTAAATTAATGTACTATGATTATTAGTTGTTGACAAGAAGCAAAAATTAATTGTTTTTAAAGTGAATTAATTTTTAGGAGTAAAAAAATTAATTTTTTTTTAAGAAAATACTGTTATTTTTTAAAAAAAAGATATATAATTTAGATTGTTTACTATAAATGAAGGGGGCTTTTCCAATGAGCCAGACAAGTTTGTCAATGAAGCCTACCTTAAGAGAAAGTGTTTTATCTAAGGTAAAAAGGTTTAATATTAGGCATAAAAGGCTATCATATTTGGGCGTTTTATTTGCTCTGGTATTTGTAATTATATACAATTTTATAAGTTATTTTACTCATAATGTAAAAAGATTTTCTTGTATTCTAAGTATAATTCTTTTTTATGTTGTTAGTAGTAGCTTTTCATATCCGGCTCCACTTAGTCTGAATGTATCATTTGTTTCTTCAAATGAAAAGAACTATGATCTTGAAGAATATGATATTGATGTGATTCAGAGTGCTGAGATTATTCAGTCGGATGTTGAACTTTCTGAAGTAGAAATAGATGAAGCTGCTATAGAAAACGAAGACATTGAGATTAAAGAAAATGTTATTGAAGGCGAATTAACTGACGGAGATCTTGCATCAGTTTCGGAGATTCTTGGTTCTGATGATGTTAATGATGTTGAGCTGTCAACGGCTTCAGATGAGGTTACTTTTGATGCAAACGATTGGAAGATAATGCTTGTTAACAAACAGCATCCAATTCCTGAAGGTTATGATTTTCCTCTTGGAGACATAACAGATACAATGCATTGTGATGAGCGTATTATCAGCTATTTGAAAGCTATGCTTCAGGCAGCTGAACGTGATGGCGTTAATCTTGTTATTTGTTCTCCATATCGAAATAGTAGCAGACAGGAGAACCTTTTTAATACAAAAATAGATAATTATATGGCTGCTGGAATGTCATATATGGAAGCTTATAATCTTGCTTCTCAGGCTGTTACTGTTCCTGGTTCAAGTGAACATCAGATTGGTCTTGCGCTTGATATAGTCAGTGATACATATTCACTTCTTGAGGCAGAATTTGGTGATACAGATGCAGGAAAATGGCTGGCAGCAAACAGTTATAAATATGGCTTTGTTTTAAGATATCCACTTGGTAAGGAAGATATAACAGGTATCGAGTTTGAGCCTTGGCACTTTAGATTTGTTGGTGTTGATGCAGCTTCTGTTATGTATAATGAAGATTTGTGTCTTGAAGAGTTTTGGACAGAATATCTTCATAACTGATATTTATCTGAGTATTTTACCCGGGCTTATTGCCCGGGTTTTTTTATAGTATAAGAAATTGCTTTCTTATTTAATACTTTACACAATAGGGATGTAACGATAAAATATAAGTCCGAAGTTTTATATTTAATTTGACTTCATTTTTTTGAGAGAAGCTTAAAAGAGTTTTATTATATGGTTTTATATATTAGAAAAGGGGAATTATGTACAAAATTATAAAAAAAGAAGGAATGGCAAAAAGGGCTCAGCTGGAAACTGTACATGGTACAATACAGACGCCTGTTTTTATGAATGTAGCAACCGTTGCTGCTATTAAAGGCGGTGTATCTACAGAAGATCTCGAACAAATTGGAACTCAGGTTGTTCTTTCTAATACATATCATCTTCATTTAAGACCCGGGGATGATGTAATTTATAAAATGGGCGGATTACATAAATTTATGTCCTGTAACAAGCCTATTCTTACTGATTCTGGTGGATTTCAAGTGTTTTCTCTAGCTCAGACAAGAAAGATAAAAGAAGAAGGAGTATATTTTCACTCTCATATAGATGGTCATAAGTTATTTATGGGACCAGAACAAAGTATGAGAATTCAGTCTCATATAGCATCTACTATAGCGATGGCCTTTGATGAATGTCCATCAGCAAGGGCTGATGAAAATTATGTAAGAGCTTCAGTTGAGAGAACTACAAGATGGCTTAAGAGATGTCAGGATGAGATGAATAGACTTAATAGTCTTGAGCATACTATTAATAAAAATCAGCTTCTTTTTGGTATAAACCAGGGTGCTATTTTTGATGATATAAGAATTGAGCATGCAAAAGTAATTTCTGATATGAACCTGGATGGATATGCGGTTGGTGGACTTGCTGTTGGTGAAACACATGAGCAGATGTATCATGTTCTTGAAAAAGTTGTTCCATATTTACCAGAGGATAAACCTACTTATCTTATGGGAGTAGGTACGCCTGCAAATATTCTCGAAGCTGTTGAAAGAGGAGTAGACTTCTTTGACTGCGTATATCCAAGCAGAAATGGAAGGCATGGACATTTATATACTAACAGAGGTCATATTAATCTTATGAATGCTAAATATGAGCTGGATGATAGTCCTATTGAAGAAGGATGTCAGTGTCCTGCATGCAGAAGATATTCAAAGGGATATATACGACATCTTTTAAAGGCTGGAGAGATGCTTGGTATGAGATTATGTGTGCTTCATAATCTGTATTTCTATAATACAATGATGGCTGAGATCAGACAGGCTATTGAAGAAGGCAGATTTGCAGAATATAAGAAAAATAAACTATATGGCATGCAGGAATTTGATGGTGAAGGAAACGGAGCCAGATATGATATAGCAAAAGGATGGAAAAAAGGCTGATAATTCATTTGTTTAAGAATTATTATTTTTTTAAAATAGAAAAACATCTACTTGTTTTTAAATAATAAGTTGTGTATTATATTTTTTAGTGTGTAAATAAAGTTTGGAGGTTTTGAAATGGGAATAATATTAACTGATGCAGCAGCCGGTACAATGAGTACAGGAATTTTAATTGTTGTATATATAGCTATTTTTGCTTTTCTTTATTTTGTAATGATCCGTCCACAGAGAAAGGAACAGAAGCAGAAGGCACAGCTCATTGCAGCACTTGAAGTTGGTGATAGTGTTCGTACAACAGGTGGATTTATTGGGACAGTTATTGATATTCAGGATGATATGGTTATCGTTGAATTTGGTAATAACAAGAACTGCAGAATTCCAATGGTTAAGGAAGCAATTGTAGAAGTTGAAAAGCCTGAAGACGCTGTAGTAAGCAAATAATTTAATAAATATTACTTAATGGTATTCATCTATGATGAGTACCATTTTTTTGTTTGAAAAAAATATATATTACAAAATTAATCAGCGAATAGATTAATTTGTATCAAGTAAACTAGACTTGATTTTTGGTAATATCTAATATAATATAGTATTTATGTTGCATGAAAAGATTGCTTTTTATCTTGATAGTAAAGGTTTTTAAGCTATTCTTTATGATGTGCAAATTTTTAGTTTAAATAATTTTACTTTTATGTAAAATTTTAAAGTTATAAAAATATATTTGAATGGGGACATATTATTATGAAAATGAATGTTACCTGCATAGCAGGAGATGGAATCGGACCTGAAATTGTTTCAGAAGCAAGAAAAGTACTTGATAAGGTTGCTACTGTATATGGACATTCAATTGCATACACAGATATTCTTATGGGTGGATGTTCAATTGATAAATATGGTGTTCCTCTTACAGATGAAGCAATTGAAACTGCCAAGGCAGCAGATGCTGTACTTATGGGATCAATTGGAGGCAATACTGTTACTTCGCCATGGTATAAACTGCCACCACATCTTAGACCTGAGGCAGGACTTTTAAAGATTAGAAAGAGTCTTAATCTATTTGCAAATTTAAGGCCTGCACTTTTATATCCTGAACTTAAGGATGCATGTCCTCTTAAGGAAGCAACTGGTGAGAAGGGTTTTGATCTTCTTATAATGAGAGAGCTTACCGGTGGTCTTTATTTTGGAGATAGAAGTACAGAAGAAATTAACGGAGAACTTGTTGCTACAGATTCTCTTGTCTATAAAGAGAGTGAGATCAGGCGTATTGCTATTAAAGGTTTTGAAGTAGCAATGAAACGCAGAAAAAAGGTTACAAGTGTTGATAAAGCAAATGTTCTTGATTCTTCCAGACTTTGGAGAAAGGTTGTTGAAGAGGTTGCAAAGGATTATCCTGAAGTTACTCTTGAACATATGCTTGTTGATAACTGTGCAATGCAGCTTGTAAAAGATCCTGCACAGTTTGATGTAATTCTTACCGAG
>JAILEJ010000424.1 GCA_024688095.1 Butyrivibrio sp. | reverse complement strand
GACTACAAGGTCAAGCGCATACACAGGATTATGAAAGTAATAGGAATCCATGCCATTATTCGTCAAAAGAGAAAACAGTATACGTATGCAACACCGGAAACAGTTGCAGCAAACAAGCTTAACAGAGATTTCCATGCTGGCAAACCTAACGAGAAGTGGGCTACTGACGTTACAGAATTCAAGATTCCAAAGGTCAATAAAAAACTATATCTAAGCGCTATTCTGGACCTCTATGATCGTGTTCCGGTATCATATGTAATCAGTACAAGAAACAATAATGCATTAGTATTCAAAACATTTGATAAGGAATTAGAGGCATATACGGATGACACCCCACTTTTTCACTCAGACTATACCGAAGCAAATACTATGCCGAAGTTTTTGGTGTATATCTGAAATTATGCTGCTTATTCATATTTCTTCGGTATAGTGTTCTATACTTGAAGCATCAAATATAAGGAGGTGCTTCAAGATGGATATAGACACTGTTTGTAAAGAACTTATAAGCGCTTTAGAAGATGCTGGGTATAACACTTCCACCGTCTTTAATTACCAAGGTGCTGTCAGAAGGTTTAAGGCTTTTTGCCAGGAGCGTAATGTAGCCGAGTATAGCTGCGATGTTGGTGCCCTCTATGCAAATGCCGTTATTAGTCCTAAAACAGGCAAGTTTAGTAAAGAGCGATACCATTTGCAAGGCCGTTTTATAAGGTTGATAGATTCCTATATAAACACAGGCAAGTTTGATTTCACAGTAACTTCAAGGACTAGGCTTCAGCCTGACAGTGCCTATCATCGCTCTGTTTATCATGAATTCTGTGTTTATCTGAAGAGTGAGTATGACAATGAAAACACACAGCATTTCTATGATTATGGAATGTATTCGTTTCTTACTTTCCTTGAAAACAACTATAGTACATTACACATGGAGGATTTAACTGCTCCTATTGTTCTTGACTATATAAAAAACACAAAACCTGCCAGACTTAGAGAAGTCCTCTGCGAGATTAGAAAAATCTTCCGGTATCTGAATCGTAACGACCTTTTACAGTCAGTTGCTGGAATTCATGCCCCAAGATATAACCGCATTATTCCAGTGCTTGAATCCAACGAGCAAGAACGGATAAAAGCAGTTACTGAGGATAATAGAACTCCTCTACGTGATACTGCAATGATCCTACTTGGCCTATCTACTGGTATAAGAGCCTGCGATATAATCAATCTCCGATTATCAGATATTGACTGGAGAAATGACACTATATCATGGAAACAGAGCAAAACAGGAAATCTTGTATGTGTTCCTCTGACCCCATCTGTAGGTAACGCTATAGCTAGATACCTTGTAGAACAACGCCCTGATGCACCAAATGATTATCTATTCGTGAGACTCCTTGCACCATTTGATCAACTTTCATGCCATTCTTCTTGCTATGCCATGGTCAGGCGAATTCTTGAAAAGGCAGCTGTGGCAAAGGATGGGCGTATACTTGGGATGCATATGCTAAGGCATAATGCTGCCTCGACTATGGTAAGGAACGAAGTACCAATTGAAACAATTGCAGCTATTCTGGGCCATTCAGATCCGAATACAACAGGCATTTATATCACAACTGATCAGGAAAAGCTAAAGGAATGTGTACTTCCTTTCGGTAGTATTGCGAAGGAGGTGATTCCGTGAAGCCACTCGTTAGCAAACTTAGTGCAGTAATAAAGGATTTTCTTGATTACAAACATTCACTTGGTATTAAATATCAGACAGCCGAAGTGTACCTTCATGAACTGGATCAGTATAACTTTAGCCATGGAAATCATGACACTTTGATCAAGGAGGTTGTAGACGGTTGGGCGTATGAACATGCTGCTAAATCCACCACCAGTGACAGAAGCTGGGTATCACCTATACGAGAATTCGGAAGATATCTTGTAAACATGGGTGATGTTAATGCTTATGTCATGGATAATTCATTTATTATTCAACGATATCATGCTGAAGTGTATCTCATGACCGAGCATGAGATTCAATGTTTCTTTGAGGAGTGCGATATATATGTTCGAAGGTACAAAATCCCGGGCAGAGCATATGTCTTTCCTGCACTATACAGATTTATGTATTGCTGCGGTGTTAGATCTGGGGAAGCCAGAAAACTCAAGTGCAAAGATGTACATCTAGATAAGGGGTACATAGATATACTATGGGCAAAGGCTCATCGTGATAGACGACTTTTTCTATCAGATGAACTCGTACAATACTTGAATGATTACGAGTCAGCAATACATAAGGTCTTTCCGGATAGAGAATACTTTTTCCCAGGTGCAAGTGGTGGCATTTGTTCACCCACAGCACTATCGGCAAACTTTCGAGATATCTGGGTAGCTGCAGGATTAAAGAGGGATGGTAAGGTAAAGCCAAGAGCATATGACTTTCGGCATCATTTTGCCTGTGCAAATATCATGCGCTGGTCAGTAGCGGGCAAGGACATTCATGCAATGCTCCCTTATCTCATGCGCTACATGGGGCATTCTTCACTAGAAAGTACTTATTACTACATACATCTGATTCCTGATTTCTTTCCCGTATATCAGGAAATGGCTGTTACTACCGAAGAGTTGATTCCGGAGGTGGACAGCGATGAAATATAAAAGAAAAAAAGACAAGGATTTTTGGTTAATGGCACGGGCATATCTTCATGACTATATGCCAGCTGTTCGAAACATGTCAGATAAATCGGTTGAAACCTATAAGCAGTCATTGCTATCATTCCTTACCTTCCTTGAAAGTGAGAAAAGCCTTAAGGAAGGCGATGTAACATTTGATGTTTTTAACAGATCCAATGTCAAAGACTTTGTTGGATGGTTATCAACAAAGAAGTATGCTCCTAAAACTATAAATCTGAAGCTTACTGCAATCCGCTCATTCCTCAAATACTGTGGAGACGAGGACTTTGAGCTAAGAGGCATCTATAATGATGTCTGTACAATCAGAAAGGTTAAAGAAGAGAAAAAGCCTATTGAATATCTCCAACCCACAGCAACCAAGTCTATACTTGATGCATATGACACCAAAACAGCCAAACACAGGCGAAACAGAATGCTTTTGATTCTTCTTTATGACACAGCTGCAAGAGTACAGGAATTAGCAGATTTAAAAGTATCATCACTTCATTTAAAGGCTGTAAATCCGTTTGTTACTCTTATAGGTAAAGGACGAAAAACCAGAAATGTACCGATTATGAAGAAAACCGTTGCTCATTTATACCACTATTTAAAAGAATTCCATCCTGACATGAATGAAGGGCCTCTGTTTTATAGCAGATTTGACGGCGTACCACATCATCTTTCAACAGATAGTATCAGTCTAATATTAAAAACAGCGGCAGACAAAGCGCGCAAAACTTGTGTTGATGTCCCACCAGATGTGCATTGTCACTTAATCAGAAAGACTAAAGCCATGGATCTGTATAGGAATGGTGTTCCATTGCCATTTATAATGCAACTTCTTGGTCACGAAAGTATGTCAACAACATCTGGCTTTTATGCATTTGCTACGTTGGAAATGATGAGTGAAGCTATGAATAAAGCTGCTCCAGTCTTTGCTGACAACGGGAAAATCTGGAAAAAGCCAACAATAAAAAAGCTTCTTTATACATTAGATTGACGTTAATACTATGCCGAAGATTTTGATAAAAGCATCGAGATTTTAGGTACAAGCGAAAAACTTCGGCATAGTATTTTCTTCGGCATAGTCACTATTATACCGAATTCGGTATAATTCTGATCAAGGCTGTCATTATACCAGCGTGAAATTCAGGGAACTGTTAGGTAATTCCAGCCTGAGGCAATCAATGTCAAGGAGAGGCAATTGCTGGGATAATGCACCACAGGAGAGCTTCTTCGGTCACATGAAAGATGAAATATCACCATACATCAGATCATGGAAGACATTCAATGATGCCTTGGGTAGGATAACGGATTGGATAAATTATTATAACAATGATAGATATCAGTCACAGCTCCGAGGAATGGCACCAAATGAATACTATCATTATATTGTCACCAAAGAGTTACCATCAGCATTAGCTTAAAATACATCCGAAATAAATCGTGCGTGTCCTTGACATGGGGTGCATATTAGAAGTCATTTACAGATATTAAAAAATAGTAGGAATAAGAGCAAAATAGCTTTTAATAGTTTTATTCAAATTGTTAAAGGTACACCTGAATTATCAGGCGTTATAGAAATTAAAGTCAAAGCAAAAGTTCTGTCAAGAGCGTGCCGCATCGCGGTGCTATGCACTCTTGACAGAACTTTTATTTTGACTTATCTGTAATCAAGCGCCTGATAAATAAGATATGCTAACGCCATATATTTATTTCAAGTTGTACTTCTTATGGCTCTGAAACCTGCATTTCTGCGTATATAGTCATGATTTCAAGAACCACAACCCACAAGTATTTATGCTTTATGACTTAACAAGAATCATTTCCTATTGTAGAGTCACAATACCACCTTACCTTCAGCATTTTTTATGACTTCCAACACCGCATCCCCTCTCAAAAAGTCATAATTTCAATATGAATGATCTGTATATCCTTAAGTTTTATGACCTATTTAGCACCATGAAATGCTGTAGAGTCATAATCCTTACTTGCCTATTGTACTTCTTATGACTCTAACCACCACATCTACATTCATAGAGTCATAAATTCATGTTCCACAACCCTCTAGTGCTCATATTTTATGACCTATTTAGCACCATGAAATGCTGTAGAGTCATAATCCTTACTTGCTGATTGTACTTATTATGACTCTCAACGCCACATCTACATTCATAGAGTCATAATTTCTTCATGCGACAGCATTTTTTATCTGACTTAAGTATGTAGTAAAAGAAAAAGCTCCGTCAAGAGCGTGCCGCTTCGCGGTGCTACGCACTCTTGACAGAACTTTTATTTTGACTAATAAATAATATGTTTTCGACGCATTTAATCAGAAACGCGCATTTACTGCGTGTTTCGTGAGAAAGTAATTCGAGAGGCAAATAGGCCCTGCGACGCAGTCGCCTTCAATTGGCTTATTTGTGTGACTTTTGGAACGAAGTGACAAAAAGTCATGATATTCTGCTACCGCCAATATCTATATAATACCGCACTTTGATACAATATTTCTGTATAGATACTGGTAAGTTTGCGGATTACAGCAATTTAGATAAGCATGAACAAATATACTGTAACATATTAGCCTGTTATAAGTGCTTTTACAGACATATGATCATTTTTCTATAATAATCTGTAATTTCAAAATCAAATTACAGTTAATGCAAAGTGTTTAAAAGAACAGCACTGTAAACTATTTAAGGAAATTTGAAATAAAGCAGTATGTTACAAGAATTTGATGTGAAAAACTGTAAAAATTATTAAGGATTACAGATTCCGATAGTCAAAATCATTTTGGCACTGTAAAAAACAAAAACAGGAGCTATATCTTACAGTGCAGGAAGATATTCAAAAGCAATTACACTGTAATACTTAATGCTTTTTTGGGTTTCATTATAGATTAAACTTGATAAAAATTGCTGACACTGTAATTAGAACTTTGAATGATGTTTGCGAAATCATAAAATAAAAGAAAAGGCTTACGACACCTTATTTATCAGGCGCTTTACTACTAATTAGGCAAAGAAAAAATCTGTCAAGAGTACATAGCGCCGCTAAGCGGCATGCTCTTGACAGATTTTTTTCTTTGACTTTAATTTTTATAGCGCCTGATATATTTTTTGTAAATTAAATTGTTAATTAGGCTTTTTGTCTGCGGAGGAGTTCGGTGTAAGCAAGAAGGAGAGGTGCTACACCTTTGGCGTCGTTTTCAACTACAGGTTCGCTGAAATAGTATTCAAGAGAACCATCTCTGTGATTATCACCGCCAAGACCTGCTACAAGACAGATGCCACTAACTTTTGGAGAACCATCTTCGTTTCTTCCAAGATATTTTGAAGTGATTCCATCGAATGCCTTTTCAGCAAAGCTGCAGTATCTTTCTGGAAGATATCCGAGCCTTACACCCTTTAGAAGCGCATATGCTATAAGCGCAGTTCCTGAGGTTTCCTGATAGTTACCCTTTTCATCTTTTTTATCTACAACCTGATAGAACATTCCATTCTCATCCTGGAAAGGTATAAGTGCATCAGCAAGATTTTTGAGCATTGTCTGAAGGTAACGATATTCGTAATACATTGATTCATTCATTGCTTCGGCAGTGTCAACAAGTGAAATGGCAAACCAGCCAAGTGCACGAAGCCAGAAGTTAGGGCTGCAGCCTGTTTCTTTGTCTGCCCAGTACATGTCGCGACTTTCATCGTAGCCATGGTAGTAAAGACCTGTTTTAGGATCTTTTAGTAGGCGTTCAACATTTTTGAATTGTTTTATAGAATCAAGGCATCCTTGCATTTTATTGTATCTTGTTTCATATTCCATGTGGAATGGCTGTCCCATAAAGAGACCATCAAGCCATACCTGATATGGATATATTTTTTTATGCCAGTAGTTACCTTCGTTTGTACGAGGCATTTTGATAAGCTGACTATTAATTGTATCCATAGCTTTGCGATATTTTTCTTTGCCTGTAAGATCATATAATCTGAAAAGATTTCTTCCAGGATTAACATTATCTATATTAAGTTCATCAGGATCATAAGTTTTGATTGAGCCATCTTCCTGAACAAAATATCCAACAAATTTATCGGCGAAGTCAAGATATTTCTTGTTGCCTGTCATTTCATACATATAAAGAATTGCAGTTACCATGCAACCATCAATGTAATTCCATTTGTTGGGGTTTCCGCTTCTGACTTTCTCGATGTTCCACATTGGATGTTCTGCATCAGAATTGTCAAGCAGGTAGTCAATATACTCATTAAGCATTTTGAAGGTTTCTTCTCGGGTCATATTATCCATCCTTTATCAAATCTACTAAATATCTAAATGTAAGCGGTTACATAATACCATATTTAAGCCTTTAAGTCTAATGAAATATTAGATTTTATTAAAAAAATGTTCTATTAATTCTTAAATAAGTTATACTTGAATATATTGTGGTTTTGAAGAAAAATATTTCAAAATATATGAATCTTACAATTAGACCATAATGATAGAAAGTTGAAAAGAGGAACAAAAAATGTACGAAAATACTACCCAAAATATGCTTAAATTTATAGAGAACAGCCCAAGTCCATTTCATGTTATTAAGAACCTGAGCATAGTACTCGATGGTGAAGGATTTACAAAACTTGATGAAAGAAATGAATGGAAGCTGAAAAAAGGCGGAAAGTATTATGTTACAAGAAATGGTTCATCAATTATTTCTTTTAAAATCCCTGAAAATGATTTTGAAGGTTTTTATATGATAGCAAGTCACAGTGATTCACCTTCTTTTAAAATTAAAGAAGACCCTGAAATGGAAGCAGCAGGATGCTATGTAAAGCTCAATGTGGAAAAATATGGCGGAATGCTTTGCGCACCATGGTTCGACAGACCACTTTCTGTTGCTGGAAGACTCCTTGTAAAGGAAAAGAATGGTATTAAGAGTGTTCTTGTAAATGTTGACAGAGATATGGTAATGCTTCCTTCTCTTGCAATACATATGAACAGAGAAGCAAATGATGGATATAAATATAATGCACAAAATGATATGCTTCCTATATTTGGAGATGAAAATTCAAAGGGAAGGTTTATGGCACAGGTAGCAGAAGCTGCAGGTGTAAAAGAAAAAGATATCTTAAGTACAGATCTCTTTTTATATAACAGAGTTAAATCTACATTCTGGGGCGCAGATAATGAATACATTTCATCTACAAAACTGGATGATCTGGAATGCTGCTATGGTACTTTTGAAGGATTCCTTCCTGCAGAAAATGATAAGAATGTTATTGTTCATATTGTTTTTGACAATGAAGAAGTTGGAAGTGGAACAAAGCAGGGTGCAGCTTCAACGTTTTTAAAGGATACACTTGAAAGAATTAATGAGAGTCTGGGAAGAAGCAGACAGCAGTATCATACAGCTCTTGCAAACAGCTTTATGATATCAGCAGATAATGCTCATGCTGTTCATCCAAACCATGTTGATAAGGCAGATCCGGTAAATAAACCTGCAATGAATAAAGGTGTTGTAATAAAATATAATGCAAATCAGAAATATACAACTGATGCCATATCTGCTGCAATATTTAAAGACATCTGTGATAAAGCAAAGGTTCCATATCAGACATTTACAAATCGTTCTGATATGGCAGGCGGATCAACACTTGGAAATATTTCAACTACTCAGGTTGCAGTAAATACAGTTGATATAGGTCTTGCACAGCTTGCAATGCATTCTCCTTATGAGACAGCAGGAGCAAAGGATCCTGAATATCTTGCCAAAGTATCTCAGGAATTTTACGAATATAATGTAGTAATAGGGTGAAAATATGGTAAAATTAGGATATATAGCGCTAGGTGGTGCACTAGGTGCAGTTCTTAGATATGCGATCAGTCTGATACCATTTAAACCATTGGGCTTTCCTTTTATGACATTTATCACTAACATATTGGGATCGGTCATAATTGGAATAATAGTAGGACTGGTTCTTGCAAAACCTTCTCTTTCAGGAAATTTTGAAGGATTTTTCAAGATAGGATTTTGCGGAGGATTTGCAACTTTTTCAACCTTTTCTCTGGAACTGGTTAATTTACTTGCGGAAAGAGAATATGTTACGGGTGGAGTTTATGCCACTACAAGTATTGCGTTTTGTATAATGGGAGTTGCTCTGGGAGAGTATCTTGCAGACAGAATAGCAAGAGGATATTTTTTCTGATATGGATTTTATAAGGAAATACTAAAAGGAAAAATATCCACGGCAAACGTTGTTTGACCGAATTTTTATAAGAATGGAGATTTATAATTAATGGGGATCATGGATTTATTTGGCGGTAAAAAGAAAGCTGAAGCTGAGGCTGCCGAGAAAGAAAGACTTGAACAGGAGAAAATAGAGGAGAAGGTTGCAGCTCAGAAAAAAGCTCATGAAGGACTTGAATGGCCACCGCTTCCAAGATTAAATCCGGTAAATGTAGAAAATACAAAAAAGATTGATGTAGAGGACAGGATTTCACCGGAAAGAAAAGATGAAATCGGAAATATGGTTTTTGATCTCGAACTGGGACAGGATTCCATTAGATTTTTGAATTTACAGGAACTTTTATTCCTTCTTACAACACAGGAAGTATTTAACAAAAAAGCTCCTTTAGAAAACTATGAGGCTAATCATAGAAAACTTTACAACGAATTTTTAAACAGAGTAAGAGATGCTGAAGTTGTATATGTATTGTATGATGCAGCTACTGGATATCCATTTATCGACCACGGATATGTTAATATGTATATGGATAAAGAGAATGCAGAAGTAGCTGTTAAACTCTTTGGACAGCAGTTTAGAAAGCTGATGATAAGAGAATGTCAGGGTGAAGGAAGTAGTGATGAGAGTTCAAAGAGAGGATTCTTTGATTATCTATATTTTCTTGGCATTGAACATATTATTGTTGATAACGGATTCTATAGAGCTCACTTTAGAAGAAGTGAAATTGCAGCTGCACCAGGACAGTGGACTGAGGATTCCAAACTTCCACCTTCAAATCCTGCATTAAACTTTGCAATGCTTGATTTCCTTGGAGAAGTCAGATGGCCGGTTAAATATGAGAAGAGACCACAGGTAATAAGAGCTAAAGAAATGAGAATGGCTTCTTTTGCCAGAAATGCAAGATTTCTTGTGCCAATGCAGCATGAAGGTCCTGCAATGATGACAGAAGATGGAAAGGTTAAACTTACAAAGGATTCCAAGATTAAATTCCCTGTAATGAAGACACAAAATGGACAGGATTTCCTGCCTGTATTTACAGATGGAATTGAATATGCCAAGAAGTTTAAAGATGGTGAATGGCAGGGAGCTGCATTTACATTCCAGGATATTCTTAGATTACTGCAGGACAAGAATGGTATTATTATAAATCCATTTGGACAGAGAATTGTAATGCCAAAGGACAGAATGGCGGCTCTTGAAATGGCTGCACAGCAGGCAGAAAAAGCTAAGAAAGCAGCTAAGAAAACAACAAAGAAAAAAGCTACTATTACAGACTTTAGAGAATTCAAAGAAGAGTCTGAAGATAAATCAAAGGAAGATCTTACAGAAATGAAAGATCAGATGCCAGAAGCTGAGGATGAACTTCATGATATTGATGGAGCTCCATTCACAGAAGCGGCAGAAAAACCAATAGAGGATTGAGTTCGACTATAATTTATAAAGAGGGGATAAAGGATGTTCGATCGATTAATTGGTAATTATCTTTTGGAACAAGGAAAACTTACTAATTCACAGTTGCAGAACGTTTATATGGTTCAGGGTTCAAAAAGAGCCAAACTGGGTGTGATTGCAGTATCAGAAAAGCTTATGACTATAGCTCAGGCTGAAGAAATAAACAGCCTGCAGGCTGTAGAAAATAAGTTTTTTGGTGAAATAGCCATTGAGAAAGGCTATCTTAGTCAGGAACAGGTAGAAAGATTACTGAAACTACAAGGGAATGAGTTCCTTATTTTTCTACAGTCAATTGTTGATCTGAATTATCTTAAAATGGAAGATCTTGAGCTTATAATAGAAGAGTACAGGATGAAAAATGGATTTCCAGTTTCAGATATTGATGCTCTTAAAAATGGGGAGATTAACAGGATAATTCCTATTTTTGTCAAAACTTCAGATGAGAAGCTTTTAAAAATGCTTGAATATGGTATTAGTGAGATTTTCAGACTTGTTGATAATCATATTTATATAGGAAAAGCTTATACTACAACGGATTTTAAGAGCGAAGAGCTTAGCTATCAGAAGATTTATGGAGATGAAAATGCTACAGTTGCAATCTTTGGCAAGGCAGAACCTCTTCAGAAAATGGCTAAGAGTTATACAAGCGAAGAATTCATCGAGACGAATGAAGATGCATTAGATGCAGTATGTGAAATCATAAACTGTATTAATGGAATATATGTTACAGAAGCAAGTAGAGCTGGAAAGATTATAGATCTTGAGCCGCCAGAATTTATTACATCTTATGCTGAAATCTCAGGAAAAGAAATCTATATTTTACCAATTTATCTGCCTACAGGCGTAATTAATTATGCAATTATTTTAGGCAGTGATGTAACAATAAAACAATAATACAGGGGGGATAATTATATATGGCAACCATATTAGTCGTTGATGATTCCAGAACATCAAGAAGAATGCTTATAGACTTATTAGAAAAAAACGGTCATTCAGTAATTGGCGAGGCTGTAAACGGACAGGAAGGATTTGATCAGTACGTTAAGCTAAAACCAGATATTGTTACAATGGATATAACTATGCCTGAAATGGACGGTATAGAGTCTCTTAAACTTATAAAAAAGTCTGATCCAAATGCGAAGGTTATAATGATAACTGCAGCTGGACAGAGAGAAAAAATGATGGAAGCTCTTAAATACGGAGCAGCTGATTTCGTATCCAAACCATTTAATGTTAACGTGGTATTGGATACGATAAAGAAGCTATGCTAGTAATTTATATCCAGCCACCATCAATATTTATAATTTGGCCTGTCATATAAGACGGAGATTGGGATAACTGAAGAGCAAGCTTTGCTACATCTTCGGGTGTCCCCAGTCTGTCGGCTGGTATTTCTTCTCTTAACACTTCAAGATCTTCACTTGTAAGATGTTCTCTATTCATATCAGTATCTATAACGCCACAGGCGATAGCATTAACACTTATTCCACTTGGAGCCAGTTCTTTGGCCAATGCTTTAGTAAAAGCATTAATTCCACCTTTAGAAGTTGAATATGCAACCTCTGTAGAGGCACCTACATTTCCCCATACGGAAGAAATGTTTATTATTGTGCCTGAATGTTTTTTTAATAAAAAAGGAATTGCAAGTTTACTCGTATAAAAAACAGAGTCCAGATTTGATGACATTATTTCATGCCATTCATCTACAGTCATGTCTGAAAGCAGTCCGAATTTCGAAATTCCAGCATTATTAACAACTACATCTAAATCTCTGATATTATCAAATAGTGTTTTTACGTCATCAAAAGAAGACTGATCACATTGAAATGGTCTACAGCTTATCTTATAAGTGTTTTCGAGTTCTTTGGAATAATCATTTAAAATAGCAATATTGTTTTTGCAGGTTAGATAGAGATTATAATTGCCAGCAGCAAATTCCCTGGCTATTGCCTTTCCTATCCCCCTTGATGCGCCTGTTATTAAAGCGAATTTATTCATTTTTAATAATCCTTTTTTAAATTGTTATAGACAAAGTAATAAAATTGTGTTAAAAATAAATTGTACACAATTTAATTATAATATTTGTAAATGACATTATTTATTATAGCATTCTAAATGCGAAAGGAGTATTTATATGTACGATTTAATTATTATAGGATCAGGACCTGCAGGACTTTCAGCTGCAGTATATGCAAAGAGAGCAGGACTTAATACTCTTATTATAGAAAAGAATCCGGTTAGTGGCGGTCAGATCATTAACACATATGAAGTAGATAATTATCTTGGAATACCTGGAGTAAATGGATTTGATCTTGCAATGAAGTTCAGAGAGCATGCTGATAATCAGGGGGCAGAATTTGCAGAAGGAGATGTTACTGCCATAGATACAGTACAGGCTGGAAATGATACACAGGCTCCGATTTTTAAGGTAAAAACTGAGACTTCTGAATATGAGACAAAGACAATACTTCTTGCAACTGGAGCTTCACACAGAAAGCTTGGCGTACCAGGAGAAGAAGAGTTTACAGGTAAGGGTGTATCATATTGTGCAACATGCGATGGTGCATTTTACAGAGGAAAAGTTGCAGCAGTTAATGGTGGCGGAGATGTAGCTGTAGAAGATGCTATTTTCCTTGCAAGGGGCTGCGAAAAAGTATATCTAATTCATAGAAGAAATGAGCTTAGAGCAACAAAGATTCTTCAGGACGAACTTATGAGCCTTCCAAATGTTGAAATTATTTGGGATAGCATTGTAAATAGTGTAGAAGGTGATGATAAGGTTAATAAGATAAATATTGAAAATGTAAAAACAGGAGAAAAATCCAGCATTGATTCAAGTGCACTATTTGTTGCAGTAGGTATTCATCCACTTACAGATGCTTTTGTGAAAAATGTTGAAACAGATGATAATGGATACGTTATTGCTGGTGAAGATTGTGCCACAAATGTACCTGGAATTTTTGTTGCAGGTGACTCCAGAAAGAAGAGATTAAGACAAATTGTTACAGCAGTTGCAGATGGAGCAAATGCAGTTACAGCCGTTCAGGATTTTTTAGTAGGAAAAAAATAAATACGAAATAAAGTTTATAAAAAAAGTATAAAAATCTGTTTTTTTCAAATATAAAATAGTTTAGTTTGCACAAGAAACTAAACAAAAGGCTTTGGGTTTATATCAATAGTAGTAAAAAATACATAAAATTAACACAATTTCGAAGAAGTGCAATTTTTCACAGTTTGCACTTCTTTTTTTCACACTTTTTTGTTGACAAGTATCATATATAGGAGTATATTTTTACATGGATGTAACAAATTTGTAACAAACTAATGGAGGCATATTTTGAAAAAAACTAAAATGCAGCTTTTGGCTATGTCATGTTTAGCTGCAATAACATTTTCAGGTACTAACTTGAACGTTATAGCTTCATCAAAAGTAACATCAGTACTTCCATCAGCAGGTATCAGTTATGCACTGTCTAGTGAGCAGGTATCTTTATCAGATATACAGGAAGAAGTAGTAGTAACTGATGACAGTTCAGAGGCAAATTCATCTACAGCAGTAGTTGAATCAGCTAAAACAATCACAGACACAATTTCAATTTCAGACTCAGTAAAGGATACAATCCTTAAAGATATTGTTGAGGCAACTGGAGCTAATATAGAGGGTGAGGAATCATCTGAAGAAGTAGTAATTGACGAAGAAGCAGTTGACGAAGAAACGGCCGATGATGAGACAGAAAGCTTTAAGAATCTCGTTATTGCACAGGTTAACGATTACGTTAATGTAAGAGATAACCCAAGTGAAGACGAAGGTGAGATTATTGGTAAGCTTTATGATGATTCAGTAGGAACATTTATTGAAGAAGTAGACGGATGGTACAAGATTAAATCCGGATCCGTTGAAGGATATGTTAAAGCGGAATACTGTGTAACAGGTGACGATGCAGTTGCTCTTGCACAGGAAGTTGGTACTAGAATTGCAACAGTAACAACAACAACTCTTAAAGTAAGAAGCGGCCCAAGTACAGATGATGAAGTACTCGGTCTTGTTCCAATCGAAGATGAACTTATCGTTGTAGAGGAACTTGATGGATGGGTTAAGGTTTCAATCGAAGAAGGTGAAGGTTATGTATCTCTTGATTACGTAACACTTTCGACTGAATTCGTAGAAGCAGAATCTAAAGAAGAAGAGGAAGCAAGACTTGCTAAAGAAGCAGCTGAAAGAGAAGCAGCTTATGAAGCTCAGAAGAATAGTTCAAGTAAGAGTTCATCTAGCAGTTCAGATTCTTATACATCAGCTTCATCTTACACAACACAGACTAGTTCTATTGGTTCTGCTGTAGCACAGTTTGCACTTCAGTTCGTTGGTAATCCATATGTATATGGTGGATCATCACTTACAAACGGAACAGACTGTTCAGGATTTGTAATGAGTGTATATTCAAACTTTGGTGTTAGCCTTCCACACAGTAGTGGTGCTGACAGAAGCGTTGGTTCAGCAGTTGATGGACTTGCAAATGCTCAGGCTGGTGATATTGTATGTTATTCAGGTCATGTTGGTATCTACATTGGAAACGGACAGATCGTACATGCATCAACAGCAGCAACAGGTATTAAGGTTTCAGATGCAAGCTACAGAACAGTACTTGCTGTAAGACGAATCTTCTAATTTGAGATTATAAATATTAGAATATTAAAACTCTCGAGACAGATTGTTTCGAGAGTTTTTTAGTTATTGTATGATTTATAAATTTATTTAAAACAATAAAAAACCAGGTAGACTATTGTCTACCCGGTTGTGAAATATATGTAGTTTTAAACTTCTGGTTCGATAAGACCGTAGGAATTTCCTTTTCTCTTATATACTACATTAACCTGATCGGTTTCTGCATTTATAAATACATAAAAATTATGTCCAAGTAATTCCATCTGAACTGCTGCGTCTTCAGCATACATAGGTTTGATATCAAATTTTTTGATTCGCTCGATCTTGATTTCATCATCATCTTCGAAATTTGTATCAAGAAATTCCTTTTTGAAGTTACTTGCTTCTTCCTGTTTCTTATCTACAAGTTTACTTCTGTATTTTTTGAGCTGTCTTTCAATAACTTCGCTTGCCAAATCAATTGATACATACATATCACTGCTAATCTGCTCTGCTCTGATTATTCTTCCCTTAACTGGAATAGTTACTTCGATTTTGTGTTTATCTTTGTCAACACTAAGAGCTATATTAGCAAGTGTATCTTCCGTAAAATATTTGTCGAGCTTTCCAATCTTATCCTCAACTGCATCCTTAAGACCCGGTGTTACATCAATATTTTTTCCTACAATTGCAAATCTCATGTTAGTCATCCCCTTTACGGATATTTATTTGGTTTTCGGAGCTCCTTTCAATAACTCTGAATTGTATAATCAAATCGTCTGATTGATTTAAATGTATTATACCATTTAATAAAGTGAATATGCAATTTATATGTGCAATTATTCATAAAATGTTCATTTTAT
>JAILEJ010000373.1 GCA_024688095.1 Butyrivibrio sp. | reverse complement strand
TCTGTTAAATGGAATGTCAAATTCAGACGAATGCTTTTGAAGTGAAACAGTATTTAAATATGAAAGTATACGGCCTCTGGCGCTTTTGGGAGAAGTATGAAAGCTTCTTCCCGAGAGCGCCAGATTTTTTTGTGATGAAATCAAAAGAAGGCTGGTTATAAATTTCCTTTTCCAGGAGGAAGACTCTGGATTTTGTAACAGGTTTTTTAAATTTAAAAAGAGTATATTACAGTCTTCGTTGGCACGCACATCTACTAGCATAACTTCTTCTTTTAAGAGAGCATAGGTTTCTGCAAAAAACTGTCCTGAAGCCACATGACTAAGGATTGTACAGTTCCCCCATAAGTCATTACTTTCTATTGTGACACTACCCGAAATAACAAGTCCCATGGTATCTGTAACATCTCCGGCATTCATAATGAATTCGCCTTTCTCATATGTTTTTTCTTTAGCATTAAGTTCTACAAATGAATCTGTTATTTCTTTTTCAGACATCTGTTTGAAAAGTATGTTTTCTGAAAGTGCTTTTTTATTCATAAAAACTCCTTATTTTCATCAAAAAGTGGTTTGAACCACATTATTATTTTCACATTTATAATATGATGTCCTGGATGAAAGGTCAAAACTTTTATATCAGATGTAGATGATTTACATCTTAAGAAATAGCTACGAAGAGAAAAGTCAATAAAACAGGAGGTTCAATAAATGTTAAGACAGATTATTCACATAGATGAAGAAAAATGTAACGGCTGCGGATTATGTGCAAATGCCTGTCATGAAGGGGCAATAGAAATGGTAAATGGCAAAGCAAAACTTGTCAGAGAAAATTTCTGTGATGGCTTTGGAGACTGTCTTCCAAGCTGTCCTACAGGTGCAATCACATTTGAAGAAAGAGAAGCACCTGCATATGACGAAAACGCAGTAAAGAAAGCACAGGAGGATAAGAAAATGGAGATGCCAAAGTTTAAATTATTCCAGGGAAGCGGATGCCCGGGTTCACAGGTAATGGAATTTAACCATAATGAAGATGGACATGAAAACGCTAATAAAGATAATCAGAAAGAATTTGTTTCAATGCAACAGGGATTTTATTCAAAGCCTGTATCACGTCTTGCGCAGTGGCCATGCCAAATAAAGCTTCTTCCAACTCAGGCAGAATTTTTTGATGGAGCAAAGCTTCTTATAGCAGCAGATTGTACAGCTTATGCTTATGCAAATATGCATGAAGACTTTATGAAAGGCAAGGTTACAATTATAGGTTGTCCTAAGCTTGATGATATTGACTATACAGAAAAGCTTACGGCAATTATAAGAGATAATGATATTCGTTCAGTAACGGTTGTCCGCATGGAAGTTCCTTGCTGCGGTGGACTCCAGAGAGCTGCAGAAAATGCTCTTCAGTTAAGTGGCAAATTTATCCCATGGCAGGTAGTAACAATTTCAAGAGATGGAAAAATTTTAGATTAAAAGGAGTAAAATATGGGTTATACAGATTGGGAAGCTAAAATAGAAAGCTTTAAAAAAATTGATGTAAGAGGTCTTCAGGGAAATTTTTTCCCTGGAATAAAAAAGCAGGCAATGGAATTGCCCAAAGGCGAAGGTATAGAGATTATCCAGAGTTTTGAACCTATACCTCTTTATGAAGTGATGGAAGGACTTGGATACGAGTATCATACAAAGCAGGTTGCAGATGCAGAGTTTCATGCATACTTTTATCGATTAGAGGATAAGAAACTTGAAAAAGATATACCAATGAGACCAGCAGCTTTAACAAATATGCCGCTTATAGACGAAAAACTTGGTAAAATTGCAGTTGATTTTTGGGATCTTACGTGGAATGATAATAATCGACACCTTCCCTATGAAATAAGACTTCTTTTATCACTTACAAATGCTGTTGGTGCTGGACGTATGCGCCAGGCAACAAGAGAACTTGTTAAGGCATATATTTATGGAATAGAAAGTACAGCACTTGATGATGTTTTCGAACTTTTTGCATGGAATCAGGGTATAGGCTATTTTAGTTCGGAAATTGGACCTTCGACACTTTTTCAGGCATATAAAACTATCAAAAAAATGGAAAACCAGAATATCGATAGAGCAGACATTTGTGAGGTATTAAAGGAAAAGTTTGGTGAAAAAAATCCAGATGTAAAGGTGGTAAACTAATGGAGATCATAAATAATGATGATTATAGAAAATGCAAAAGAGCAGGATAAAAAGGAAGTTCTAAAACTATATAAGATGCAGCTTGGACGCGAGTTTTGTCCATGGAATGAATATTATCCCGGAGAGCAGGAAATTGATTTTGATCTTGCAAGAGATTCACTCTTTGTAATGAGAGAAGATGATAAAATTATTGCAGCAATTACAATTGATGACGATGATGCTGTTACAAATATTGAGTACTGGACAGAAGAACTTAAGCCTGGAGGAGAACTTTCAAGGCTTGCAGTCCATCCTGATTATCAGAATAAGGGACTTGCGAGAAAAATGCTGCAAAAGGGCATGGATGTATTAAAAGAGCGTGGTTTTAAGAGCATACATTTTCTTGTAAACAGGCATAACCTAAAGGCACTAAAAAGCTATGCCGCATTTGGCTTTAATAAAGTTGGAGAATGTGAACTATATGATCAGCCCATGTTATGCTATGAAAAAGAATTATAAAATATACAGGGGTGTTTGATTTAAGCCACTGTATAAAAGGTAATTAATGCAAAAGGAAGTAGAATCACATAAAGGGGATAGGATTGAAATATTCAAATATAACTGAAGGAAAGTTTATATCTCGTATTAATCGTTTTATTGCTGAAGCCTATATAGATGGCAAGATAGAAAGTGTTCATGTGAAAAACACAGGAAGGCTTATAAAGCTCTTAAAAAGTGGAAGTACGGCATATCTTCAAAAGACAGATAAGCCGGAGCGCAAGACCAAATATGATCTTATAGCAGTAGAACACAATGGAAATATAATAAATGTTGATTCTCAGGTAACAAATGAAGTTGCAGCAGAATGGCTTCAAAAGAAAATTCTTTTTCCGGATCTTACGTATATAAAAAGGGAAGTAAAATATGGAGATTCCCGTTTTGATATTTATATTGAACATGGAGATAAGAAGGCATTTATTGAAGTGAAGGGTGTTACACTTGAAGAAAATGGTATAGCAAGGTTTCCTGATGCGCCTACAACAAGGGGCGTAAAGCACGTCGGAGAACTTATAAAATGCATGGATGACGGTTATGAAGCTTATATTATGTTTGTAATTCAGATGCCTGATATAAAAGGCTTTGAGCCGGCGAGAGAAATTCAGCCAGAGTTTGCACAGGTGTTGAATGACGCACATCAAAAGGGTGTAGGAATTCTTGCATATGGATGTGATATGACACCGGACAGCATTGAAATTTCATATCCAGTGGAAGTAAGTTTGTAAATCATATAGATTATTTTAAAGAGGTTCATATATGCTTAATACGACATTATGTTATATAGAAAAAGATGGAAAATATCTCATGCTTCATCGAACTAAGAAAAAGAACGATCTTAATCAGGATAAATGGATTGGAGTCGGAGGTAAGTTTGAAAAGGATGAAACTCCGGAAGAATGCCTTTTGCGAGAAGTATACGAAGAAACAGGACTTACACTTACAAAATATAAGCTTAGAAGTGTTGTGACTTTTATTTCTGATAAATGGGAAACAGAATATATGTATCTTTTTACAGCAACTGAGTTTGAAGGTGAGCTTAGAGAATGTAATGAAGGCGAGCTTGTCTGGGTAGACAAAAAAGATGTTCCTGAGCTTCCAACCTGGGAGGGTGACCATCTTTTTCTTGAACTTATTGCAAACGATTCACCATACTTTTCATTAAAAGTAAGATATGAAGGGGATAAGCTTGTTGAACATAAAATT
>JAILEJ010000367.1 GCA_024688095.1 Butyrivibrio sp. | reverse complement strand
CTTGTTGTGAATGAATATATTATTGGTGAAGAGAGAAGTTTTACAATTATTTCATTTCCTATACCTGAAATTGGAAAAGATTATGAAAAAATCTTTGATGAGACTGTCAGGATCAATACATTAGACTATAAATTATATCAGGGAATACAGCAAAAACTTATTGATGCTCTTGATAAGGCAGAATATTGTGAAGTTAAAGGAATGGGTGACAATCACACTGATATGCATGTTGCGTTACATGAATTAAAAGATCCTGATCATGAGACTAATTTTGAAAACTGTGTGGCAGATGTTAATATTCCTGTAGGCGAGGTATTTACATCACCGATTCTTACTGGAACCAATGGCGTTCTCCACGTTACAGGAGTATATCTGGAAGGTTTATTTTTCAAAAATCTCGAGATTAAATTCAAGGATGGATGTATTGAAGACTATACATGCTCTAACTTTGAAAATGAAGCAGATAATAAAAAGTATATTTCAGATAATATTCTTTTTGGACATAAGACGCTTCCACTTGGAGAATTTGCAATTGGAACAAATACAACAGCTTATATGGTAGCAAGAAAATATAATATTTCTGACAAGCTTCCAATACTTATAGCTGAGAAGACTGGACCACATTTTGCAGTTGGAGACACATGTTATTCACATGAAGAAGATATAGTTACTTATAATCCTGACGGCAAGAGCATTATTGCACGAGATAATGAAATTGCAGCTCTTAGAAAAACAGATCCTAATAAGGCATACTTTAGTTGCCATACGGATATTACAATTCCGTATAATGAGCTTGGGGAACTTGTTGCAGTAACTAAAGATGGTGAAAAGATAACAATTATTTCAAATGGAAGATTTGTTCTTCCTGGAACTGAGGAGCTTAATAAACCACTTGATGAAATGCATTAAGTAGCATTCTGAAAGAAATAATTTTGTTACTAAAAATAAGGGAGTACAATATATTGTGATTTTATGGTTGGAGATACACAATATTTGTAATATAATGATGGTGTTATGAAAGGAAGAGTGAGATGGCAAAAGTAGGAATAGTTATGGGTAGTGATTCTGATATGCCGGTTATGGCTAAGGCAGCTGATATTCTTGATCAGCTTGGTGTATCATATGAAATGAATATCATTTCAGCACATAGAGAACCTGAGGAATTTTTTGAATATGCAAAGAGTGCAGAAGAAAAGGGATATAAGGTTATTATTGCAGGAGCAGGAATGGCAGCACATCTGCCTGGAATGTGTGCAGCAATATTCCCTATGCCTGTAATAGGAATTCCTATGCATACAACGTCTCTTGGGGGAAGAGATTCTCTTTATAGTATAGTTCAGATGCCTACAGGTATTCCTGTTGCAACTGTTGCAATTAATGGCGGGGCAAATGCAGGCATACTGGCTGCTAAGATTTTGGCAACAAGTGATCCGGAATTATTACAGAAACTTAAGGATTACAAAGATTCTTTAAAAGATGCTGTAGTTGCTAAGGATAAGAAGCTTCAGGATGTAGGATATAAGAATTATTAATAACATTTGATTTTCGTTTTAACAGTAGACTGAAATAAGAAAATAATTATAAAAAGAGCATAGACAAAAGTTTAGGAAAGAGGTAAAAAATGGCTTTAAATTATAAGAGCGCAGGTGTTGATATCGAAGCAGGTTATAAGTCTGTAGAACTTATTAAGAAATATGTTGGTGAGACTATGCGTCCAGAGGTACTTGGTGGACTTGGTGGATTTTCAGGAGCATTTTCTCTCGCTAAGATTAAGGATATGAAGGATCCTGTTTTACTTTCTGGAACTGATGGAGTTGGTACAAAGATTAAACTTGCTTTCGTTTTGGATAAGCATGATACAATTGGTATTGATTGTGTTGCAATGTGTGTAAATGATGTTGCCTGTGCAGGTGGTGAGCCATTATTTTTCCTTGATTATATAGCATGCGGCAAAAATGAACCTGAGAAAATTGCTCAGATCGTTAAAGGTGTAGCTGAAGGCTGTAAGATGTCAGATGCAGCACTTATAGGTGGTGAAACTGCAGAACATCCAGGCCTTATGCCAGAAGATGAATATGATCTTGCCGGCTTTGCTGTAGGTGTTGTAGATAAAGATGATATGATCGATGGAAGTACAATAGCAGCAGGGGATGTTCTTATTGGTGTAGCTTCAAGTGGAGTTCATAGTAATGGATTTTCTCTTGTAAGAAAGATATTTGATATGTCGAAGGAAAGTCTTGAGACATATTATGATGAACTTGGTACAACTCTTGGTGAAGCACTTCTTGCTCCAACAAGAATTTACGTAAAGATGATGAAAGAAATTAAAATTGCCGGTGTAAAGGTAAAAGGCTGCAGCCATATTACAGGTGGTGGATTCTATGAAAATATTCCAAGAATGCTTCCTGAGGGCAAGCGCGCTGTTATAAATAAGGACAGTTATGAAGTACCTGCTCTTTTCAAGCTTATGCAGGAAAAGGGACAGATAGAAGAACAGATGATGTATAACACATACAATATGGGTCTTGGAATGGTACTTGCTGTTAATCCTGAGGATGTTGATAAGACTATTGCAGCTATTACAGCTTCAGGCGAAAAGCCATATATTGTTGGTAGTGTTGAAGATGGAGAAAAGGGAGTAACATTATGCTAAAGCTTGCAGTGTGTGTATCCGGAGGCGGAACTAATCTTCAGGCTATTATTGATGGCATAGCTGATGGAACTATAACAGATACTGAGATTTCTCTTGTTTTTAGTAATAATAAAAATGCATATGCAATAGAAAGAGCCAAAAAAGCCGGGATAAGGGCAGAAGTTCGTTCTCCTAAAGATTATGAAAAAAGAGAAGATTTTAATAAGGAATTTCTTGCAGTTTTAAAAAGTGCAAATCCGGATCTGATAGTTCTTGCAGGATGTCTTGTTGTTCTTCCTAAAGAGCTTATTGATGAGTATCCAAATAAAATTATAAATATTCATCCATCTCTTATACCTGCTTTTTGTGGCAAGGGATTTTATGGGCTTAAGGTTCATGAGAAAGCTTTGGAAAGAGGTGTTAAAGTATCAGGCGCAACTGTTCATTTTGTTGATGCAGGAACAGATACAGGACCTATCATATTACAAAAGCCTGTAATGGTTGAAGAAAATGATACTCCTGAAGTATTGCAGAGACGAATAATGGAACAGGCTGAATGGAAAATTATGCCTGAAGCTATTAATCTGATAGCACATAACAAAGTAAAAGTTGTTGATGGTAAGGTTAAAATAGTGTAATTGATATATAAAGGATAGAGGTGTGAAATGAAAGTACTTATTGTTGGTGGCGGTGGACGTGAGCATGCTATTGCAGAGGCTGTTTCCAGAAGTGCCAGTGTTGACAAATTGTATTGCGCTCCAGGAAATGCTGGAATAGAAAAGCTTGCAGAGTGTGTTCCAATTACTCCTATGGAATTTGATAAAATAGTTGCTTTTGCAAAAGAAAAAGAGATTGATCTTACAATTGTTGGAATGGATGATCCACTTGTTGGAGGCCTCGTTGATGAGCTTGAAAAAGCTGGACTCAGAGCATTTGGACCAAGAAAAAATGCAGCTATTCTTGAAGGAAGTAAGGCCTTTTCAAAAGATCTTATGAAAAAATATGGAATTCCTACTGCTGCATATGAAACTTTTGACAGTGCAGCAAAAGCTCTTGAATATCTAGAGACTGCAAAATTTCCAATTGTGCTTAAAGCAGATGGCCTTGCACTTGGAAAAGGCGTTCTTATTTGCCAGAATCTTGAGGAAGCAAAAGATGGCGTAAAAGAAATTATGGAAGATAAGAAGTTTGGAAGTGCAGGAAATCATCTTGTAATTGAAGAATTTATGACAGGAAGAGAAGTTTCTGTTCTTTCATATTGTGATGGAAGTCATATAAAACTTATGACATCAGCTCAGGATCATAAGAGAGCGGGCGATGGAGATACAGGACTTAATACTGGAGGAATGGGAACATTTTCTCCTAGTCCATTTTATACTGCAGAAATTGACAGTAAATGTAAGGAAACAATTTTTCAGAAAACTGTTGATGCAATGAAGGCAGAGGGTAGAGAGTTTAAAGGTATTATATATTTTGGTCTCATGCTTACTCAGGATGGACCAAAGGTTCTTGAATATAATGCAAGATTTGGGGATCCTGAAGCTCAGGTTATTCTGCCAAGACAAAAAACAGACATCATAGATGTTATGAATGCTTGTATAGATGGAACATTAGATAAGATTGAACTTGAATTTGAAGATAATGCCGCTGTTTGTGTTGTACTTGCATCAGATGGTTATCCAGTTTCTTATGAAAAAGGTAAGCTTATCAAGGGACTTGACAAATTCGATGAAGCTGATGGCTATTACTGCTTCCATGCTGGAACAAAAAAGACAGATGATGGAATAGTTACAAATGGAGGAAGAGTTCTTGGTGTTACTGCTAAGGGTAAAACACTAAAAGAAGCCAGAGAACAAGCTTATAAAGCTACTGAATGGATTCAGTTCGACAATAAGTATATGCGTCATGATATTGGAAAGGCAATTGACGACGCAGAATGAGAGGTTGTTTTATGAAAAAAGAAATCGGGAAAAAGCTATTATTTGTTATGGGTGCAGTTGTGACTATGACACTGTCAAGTCAGCTCTGTGTGAGTTCAGTTTTTGCATATACTCAGACTACAGGTACAGTTTCTACTGATAATGTAAAAGTAAGAGCTGAAGCTAACACATCATCATCTCAGGTATCAAGTTTATCAAGTGGTGATTCAGTTGATATTGTTGATGAAGTGACAGATGCATCTGGTTATGTGTGGTACAAGATTTTTATTAACAATTCAGAATATGGATATGTAAGAAGTGATCTTGTAACAAAGGCTGGAGGAAGTAGTTCATCTACTACAACGACTACTGAAACTACTGCGGCATCTCTTCCAGAGACACAGGTAACTGCAGTTGAACAGCAGACAGCAACTATAACAGTTGAAACTGCTAATGTACGTTCCGGAGCAGGAACAGCGTACAGCTCAGTAGGAACAGTTGCTAACGGAGATACAGTAACTGTAACTGGTGAGGCAACAGGAACAGACTCTAAAAAGTGGTATCAGATAACATTTAATGGAAGTAGTACTGGTTTTGTTCGTTCAGATCTTCTTACAATTGGTGCAGCTGCAGCAGAAACTACAGAGACTCCTGCGGAAGGTACAGAGACAACTGAAACAACAGAGACAGCAGAAGGTACAGACGCAGCAGCTACAGATGCAGCATCTGTAGAAGGAACTGAAGCTGTAGAAGGAACCGAAAATGCAGATGCTGCAGCAGAAACAGCTCAGGCAGAACAGGCTGTTACAGAAAACAATGATTATGAAATAAAGTATAATGCTGATGCAGATGGAAATTATGCTTATTACCTTTATGATAATGTAGAAGGTAATTACATGAAGGTCAGTGATCTTTTAAATCTTGCGTATAATACAAGTGATATAACACAGCTTGAAGAACAGAATAAGAAAATGAAGGCAGCAGTCATTATTATGGCAGCAGTTCTGGCTATTCTTGTTATGGCAATTGTATTTCTTCTCTTTAGATTTAAAGATGATTTTTATTATGAAGAGGAAGAAGATGAGGATGAAGATGTACGAGACAGGGGAACTCAGAGAAGAAATACTGAGCGTGTAAAAGAACCTGTTAAGGAAGATTCCAGAAGAGAAAAGGCTGAAAAGAAATTATCCCGTTCAGTTAAAGAACAGAATGAAGCTGTAGAAACTGTAAGACCATCATATAATAAGATGAAGGCTGATAAATCCGAAGCTGAAAAGGTGATAGACAGAAAGGCCACTGCATATAGAAAGGCTACTGATAGCATTAATTCAAAAACTGAACCTTCTAAAAAGAGTGTTGTTGAAAATGATGCAGTGCAGGCACCTAGAAAACCTAAAAATTTTGTTACAGATGATACAATGGAATTTGAATTCCTTGATCTTGATAGTGACGATGACATTAGATAAAAGATATAATTATTAAAGCCATAAATAAAGCAATTTTTAGATTCAAGTGCGAGTCTGAGAATTGCTTTTTTATTTTTTTTTAATAACTTTAAGAGAGATAATAAATTGACATGGAATTAGCATCTGTTATACTAAATATGTCACAGAATAAATACTGTTTGCAGACTTTTTACAGGGAGAAAAGTCTGGCATATAGTGCATGATTTTGGTATTATGCGAAACTCAGAAGTGAGGCAGATATGATAATAGAAATTGATTTTAACAGCGAAAAGGCAATATATGTTCAGTTGTGTAATCAGATAATATTGGGTATCGCTACATCACAGTATACTGAAGGACAACAGCTTCCAAGTGTACGTCAGCTTGCTGATACAATTGGTATTAATATGCATACTGTAAATAAAGCCTATTCTATTTTGCAGCAGGAAGGATTTATAAAGATAGACCGTAGAAGAGGTGCTATTATTGCTGTAGATATTAACAAACTGCAGGCATTGCAGGAAGCTCAGGATGATATGGCTGCAATTGTAGCCAGGGCTATTTGTAAAGGTATAGATAGAGATGATATTCACGAATTGGTTGATAAGCTATACGACCATTATCTTGGACAATAAATACTAAATATACGGAAAGGACAAAACATGAGTTCACAGTTTACAGAAAAGGCAAAAAATGCTTTGAAATTTGCTAAAAAAACAGCCAAAAACCTTAAACTGAATTATGTTGGAACCGAGCATATTCTCATGGGCCTTATCAAAGAAGAAGGAAGTGTTGCCTCACGAATTCTTGCAGATAATGGCATTACAGAAACAAGAATGATGGATATGATTCAGGATCTCATGGTTCCGGGCGGAAGCCTTTCTACTCTTGATAAAGATGGTTTTTCACCAAGAGCAGAGCATGTTCTCGAAGAGGCTCATAGACAGGCAGAAAGATTCCATTCTGATAAAACAGGAACAGAACATATTTTGCTTGCTCTTATTAAAGAGGGAGAAAATGTTGCTGTAAGATTAATAAATACAATGAATGTTCCTGTTCAGAAAATTTATGCTGAGACACTGGCAGCAATGGGAGAAGATCCTAATATTGTAAAAGAGGATCTTACTCAGAAACAGGCTGGAGCACCTGGAAGGAAAAAAGGTTCTATGCTTTCGCAGTATAGTAGAGACCTTACTGCTCTTGCAGCTGAAAATAAGCTTGATCCTATAATAGGCAGAGAGGTAGAAATTAAGAGAGTTATTCAGATTCTAAGTCGTAGAACCAAGAATAATCCATGCCTTATTGGAGAGCCTGGTGTTGGTAAAACAGCAGTTGTAGAAGGACTTGCACAGAGAATCGTAAGTGGCGATGTTCCTTTTACTGTACAGGATAAGAGACTTCTTACACTTGATCTTTCAGGAATGATTGCAGGATCAAAATACAGAGGTGAGTTTGAAGAAAGAATTAAAAAAATCATAAAAGAGGTATCTGATGACGGAAATATTATCCTGTTCATCGATGAGATGCATACTCTTATAGGAGCAGGTGGAGCAGAAGGTGCAATTGATGCATCCAATATTCTTAAGCCTTCTCTTGCAAGAGGCGAGATTCAGATGATTGGTGCAACCACTGTCAATGAATATCGTAAATATGTTGAGAAGGATGCTGCTCTTGAACGTAGATTCCA
>JAILEJ010000360.1 GCA_024688095.1 Butyrivibrio sp. | reverse complement strand
TCCATTCGTTATTCTTCGTTGTTCGTTTTCATTGTACAAATCGGGGCAAAAATGGGGCAAAATTTTCGGACAAGGAAGCAGTGTTTTCATATTTCCTTTTTCCGTTATGGAAATAATAGGAAAGAAGAATTAAGTAATTTTTTTTACCTCGCTCCATAAATTATTAAATTTTTATCAGACGGACGAAATCCGTTTCCTTATCTTTTATATAGGAAGAAAAATATCGCGCTCCTTTTATATAGGAAGAAAAAATATCGCGCTCCTAAAATCCCTTTTTATGAACAGCCCCTGTGAGCGTTTTTTGGAAAGATTTTCGTAGATTTATCCGTTTTCCTCTCCTAAATCTTCTCTGAGAGGGTTTCCTTTTTTTTAAAAAAATAGCTGTCCGAGCATTGAGAACGGACAGCCTACCGCACAGGCGTCCTTACAGCATTTAGCCCTTCGGCACGTCTGCCTATTCACCGTATGCTCTTCCCGCCTCTGTTTATATTGTATCACATTCGTGTCACATTGTCAAGTAAAATCTATGATATTTATCCGTTATTTTTTCTGCGACTTTTTCCTATGGTTTTCCTATGTCACCTATGTATTTTAAGGAAAAAATGCCCCTGTACAGCCCTATTTTTTGTCAAGCACAGGAAAAAACTTTGGTATTTTTATGAACGCATATCTCTCCGCCTTGTCAAGCACAGGAAAAAACTTTGGTATTTTTCTGAAAAAAATGCTCTGTACAGACCTATTTTTTCCTTATTTTCCTTATGTTTACGTACATAAACGGATAAATTCCATACGGCGCATTTTAAGGAAAAAGCCCCTTAGCCCCTTAATGCATAAAAATGGAAATAAAAGGAAAATAGGATAGAAAGGGATAGGAGAAGACCGTCCTGCAAAAATGATAAAATATTTTTTTAAAAAACACTTAAAAAGAATACGTTCCTTGCTATTACATATATAGAAAGGCGGTGAAAAAGAATATGCTATATGACACTTTGATAATCTACAAGGGAAAGACCGTAAAAAGAGAAAACGGAAAGATATATATCCCTAAGGGCGACATCAAGTCCATAAGTGCCAACGGCTGGGTGGACGGTCAGTTCTGGATAGACATCACAACGAAGTCAGGACTTGAATATACGGCAATAGAAGGCGGTATGCTCCGCACTGACAGCATTGTGCTGGACGTTTAAAAGCCTATTGTCGCATAAAAAAGAATAACCCTCAACATCTTTACGATGAAGAGGGTTTTGATTTACAGTCTTAACTATTTAATACCAAATGTTCTTCCATAAAATTTGTCAGTATCAGCTTTTATAAAATTTGAACATTTGTCATCTGGTTCGTTTGGGTCGTGCGGTCTCGATAAGAATACAGGCAAAGGTAATTCGCACGTACGACCAACAACAACATTATCTTTTCTGATAATACGTCCATAAATACAGCGTTCACATAATTCAATGTTTTTCATAAATCAGTTCCTTTCTCCTTTCTTATTTATTTTTTAAACAAAAGCTTTATCAGGGAAATTATGCCATCAATAATTGCTACGACAGATGATAACAGGATTACATAATAGCCGATTTCTGGATTGAGTAGACTGGCTAGGTCGCTTGCTATGTCGCTGTCACTTAACTTACTGAACATTGCATTGTAATAAATACCAGCAAGGTACATTCCTATAAGGGAAACTGCTCCACCGATAATATACCCTACTCTTATTCTTGAAAAGAATAAGCCTGATATGATGGTAATGGCTCCGCCTACAATTATGACATAACTGCCTTCAGTACCTATGAGATTTTCTTCCACTCCCAAAAAAGACATATAAGGAAGAAGCGTACCGATAATCATCAATACTCCGAATACAATCCCGAACTTATCTTCTTCATCTTTCATATGTAGCTCCTTTTGTATTTTTTCTGATATTCTCTACGTGAGCTTCTTTCGTTGCTCTATCAACATTGGTCCTCTCTTTTAATCTTGCATACAGCTCTTCTATTCTTTCGTCAGAGACCATATCAGGTGAATCACTCCAGAAATCACGCAGGGTTTCTAAAATACTGCCTACTTTTATTACCTTTACATCATCTGAATATGTTGTGACCTTCTTTAACTCACATCTTTCTGAAAAAACAATTATGGAAAACAAAGGTATGTCCTCGCCCACAAATTCTTTCATCCATTTCAGATGTGTACGGTTCTGCATAACTGGATTGTAGAACTGATTTTTCTCATTAAAAAGCGTTACGGTCCAGTGTTCATTTCTTTCGTTTCCAAATATCCACCCTGAATAATTCTTGCTCTCGAAAACAAATATGCCCTTTTGTGTAATGTAAGCAACATCTATTTCGGATGTCTCTCCATTATATTTCGGCAGATATACATTACGGAGTATTTTGCCTTTTTCACCGATTTTTTTATTGATATACCTCAGTTTTTCTTCGATAAGGTATTCTCCCCATTTTCCTATCCGTTCTTCGTAGGTAAGGACTTCTCTCTGCTTACTTTTTTTATTAATGGCTTTGTCTTGTTTTCCTTTTTCACTGACGTTATTATCGAAAAACTTATTAAATTCATTATCAATTGCATTATCAAGATTATCAAGAATCCCCAAAAATTTATCGGCTTTATCCGATAAAACATCAAAAATCTTATTGGCTCTAACCGATAACTTATCTGCTTTATCTGACAGCTTATTAAAAATCTTATCTGCTTTATCTGTTAAAATATCAAATAATCTTTTTGCCATATACTATTCTCCCCTTTTCGTATATTATTCTGAACTTATATTTCCTTATGTTCTTTATTTTTAAGCAAATCTTTAAGTATAATTCCGAACTTACCTTTCTTTTCCTCACAATCTTCATACATTGCTTCATCAATAATCTTATTGATTGCATATAAGCCAGTAAGAATCGTAAAAAAAGATGAGAACAGGATTACATAAAACCCAGCTTCCTTATTGATTAGACTGTCTAGGTCTATGTACTTTTTTAATATTCCACTGTGATAAATACTAGCATCGTTTCCCAAAAAAGAAACTGTTCCACTGACAAGATAACCAAACCCACTGACAAAATAACCAAGATAACCCGCTCTTATTCTTGAAGAGAATATGCCTAATATGATAGTAATGATTCCACCTACAATTACAATAGTTCCATAGCTAGTACCTATAAGTCTGACTTCGTTTTCCCCATAGGTCATATATGGAAGAAATGTACCGACAATCATTAATGTTCCAAGTATAATTCCGAACAAACTCGTTAATGCTTCAAATATAATTTCTAACTTATCTTTCTTTTTCTTTATAATCTTCATAAGTTGCTCCTTTAATAGCCTTATAGATTGCATATAAACCAGCTAAAACCGTAAAGGCAGATGAGAACAGGATTACATAAGAACCATTTCCGTCATTGATTAGACTGCCTAGGTCGTTGTACTCTCTTAATACTTCACTGTAATAAGCTCCGCCATTGTACCATCCCGCAAGAGAAACTAATCCACTTACAAGATAACCTACTCTTATTCCCGAAGAGGATATGCCTAATATGATAGTAATAATTCCACTTATAATTACAATAGTTCCATATCTAGTGCCTATAAGTCTGGCTTCGTTTCCCCAATAGGTCAGATACGGAAGAAACGTACCGATAATCATTGATGTTCCGAGTATAATTCCGAACAAATCTATATTTTTCTTTACAATCTTCATAAATTATTCCTCCGCCAGCAATATAACTGCTATTACTCTTAACAAGCTTGATATGCTGGTAATGATTACACCTACAATTACAATAGTTCCATATTTAGTACCTATAAGACTATCTCCCTCTCCCACAAAGGTCAGATACAGAAGAAGTGTACCGATAACCATTAATTCTCCGATAATCATTAATGTTACAAGTATAATTCCGAATATATCTTTCTTTTTCCTCACAATCTTCATAAATTGCTCCTTTATTTTTTAAGCAGACGCTTTACTAAGA
>JAILEJ010000326.1 GCA_024688095.1 Butyrivibrio sp. | reverse complement strand
TCTTAATCAATTACTTATTGGGAATTTTTTATTGATTGTAGGCGAGAAAACCCTTCCGACGAAGTCGGTTGGGAGGTCCCTTTAAAGGTTTAAAGCTTCTTCTAAAACAGTTACAGCATTTCTTACACAGTTATCACATTCGCAAAGAACAACGCCTGTGTCACGACCTTTTAAATCCTTGCAGATAGTTGCACCGCATTTTTCATTAAAGGCCTTATGCAGGGATGCAGCGTTTCTGATTACTGGCTTTCCTTCAAAGGTTTTGATTCCCAGAATCATCTGAGCACCACAAAGTGAACCACAGGTTGATTCCATAGTACCCATACCGCCTCCAAAGCAGGCTCCCATTTTATCAAGCTCTTCAATAGGCATATTTAATTCTTCTGAAAAAGCACACAGTACTGACTGGCAGCAGTTGTGACCATTATGTTTGTAATTTACAGCTAATTCTTTACGATCCATTATTATTCCTCTCAAAATACAAGTTTATCAAACGTTTTTCATTATACTTTTTTAGAATAATAAATCAAGGAATCATCTCTAAACATATTATTAATTTTTTTACAATCTTTATGGATTGTAGGCAAGAAAAAGCTTTCAGACGAATCCGGCTGGGCAGGTTAATGCGATGCTTTATAGGCTTTAGGTATTTTCTGTCATTTCGATAGACATTTTTGCATCGCAGATGGCATCGTCAATTGAATAAGGTGCAGCACATTCATCACGTGAGTATAAGGCGGTATTGTACATAAGCTGTGCAATTGCGGTTTCATCCTGCGCAAGGCCGCAACGCCCAAATGGAGGTGTATATAGTTCTTTTCCATTAAAAGAAATACTTTCTATTTCTTCAATGGTAGAAAGATTTGGATTATCATAAATTGTATTAACTAAATGGCTTTGAATATCTATTTGAGAAGTATGAGGTACATTATTTTCATCAAGATAATATACTGTATTGTTTACGATTTCCCCTCGTGTCCCCTGTATTTTTATAGTGTTATTTCTTATAGGAGATCTGTACTGTTCTGAATCAAAGTCATATAATGCAACTTTATTATCTTCAAATTCAATCAGGGAAATTTTTCTTTTCTTATTGGCAATTCTTCCGTCTGTTATTTTTTCATACCTTGTAAGTGTTTCTGTAGATGGGAATTCAAATACCCTGGTTCTAATTTTGTATTTTGAATCTGAGCCTTCTTTAAGAAAAGCTCTTGCAAGGCTCATACCGTGATAATCGTGTGCGAGGGATATGCTTACATAAGTTGGATCGCCAATTATTCCGCTATTTATAATTTTAGTAATAGAAGAGTAGACAGGATATAAACGATATTGTTCTGCAACAACAAGCTTGCAGCCACTCTTGCACAGTGCAGCTATTTCATCTGCTTTTTCATTAGATAATGCAACAGGAGTTTCGCAAAGAACTGTAAATCCCTTTTTCATCCATTCCATACTGACATCTGCAATTGCTGATTTTGTAACGCATACGACTACAAAGTCAGGTGATAATTCTTCACATTCTTTTATAGAGGTTGTTGTGTGAATATCGTATTCAGAGGAAATTTTTTCTGCCTTTTCTTCGCTTCTGCAATACATGGCGCATAATTCAAAGTATTCAGGAAGCGCTTTAGCTATCCTGACATAATATAGTGCTCTCCAGCCAGAGCCTATTATAATAAAACGGGATTTTTTCATTAATATGTCCTCCACGTTATCAAATTTGATAATCTATATATAGATGAACCTCCCAAACCGACTTCGTCGGAAGGGGGCTTGCCTACAATTCATAATATCAGATGACAGAACAAAAGTATCGTGAATTTTGGTAATAAACCGATTTTTCTATCATTAATACAGGGCTTTACTATATAATAAATAGAAATGATGTGGTATCAAATGGAGGGCAATTTATGAAGGTAGCAGTTATAGGTGTAGGAAATATGGGAAGCAGATATGCCTGTATGGTACAGGATGGAAAGGTGGATGGATTTGAGCTCGTAGCTATTACTAGGGTTCGCGGAAAATATAAGGAGATGCTTCAAGACTCGATAGATGCGGGACTTCCTGTGTATGAAGACTTTGAAGCTCTTTTTGATGATGTGGAAAACGGCAATTTGCAGCTTGATGCTGTAATTATCGCAACACCTCATTATACTCATGAGAAGATAGCAGTAAGAGCTATGAATAATGGACTTCATGTACTTTCAGATAAGCCTTCAGGTGTATATAGCAGGCAGGCAAGGCTTATGGATGAAGCAGCTGAAAAGTCCGGGAAAGTATTTTCCATGGTATTTAATCAGAGAACTCTTCCAATATATAAATCTCTCAAAGAAATTGTAAGTTCAGGGAAATATGGAAGTTTAAAGAGGTTTAACTGGGTGGTTACTGACTGGTACCGTCCGGAGAAATATTATAGTTCAAGTTCCTGGCATGCTACCTGGGATAAAGACGGAGGCGGAGTACTTTTAAATCAGTGTCCTCATAATCTTGACCTCTTACAATGGATATGTGGTATGCCGGTTGTAGTTCAAGGCTTTTGCAAGGAAGGACATTTTCACAATATAGAAGTTGAGGATGATGTTACAGCATATCTTGAATGGGATAATGGCGCAACAGGAGTATTCATAACATCTACGGGCGATGCTCCAGGTGTAAACAGATTGGAAATATCGCTTGAAGAAGCGCTTATTGTGTGCGAAAATGGTGAAATCCGTATCGGAGAAGTTTATCCTGAAATGCAGATGAAGGAAGCAGAATATAGGAAAACATCTGAAGATTATTTTAAGAAGATTAAAGGTACATGGACAACAATAATTCCCGATAAGGAAGATGATCCCTATGGAAAAGTCCTGCAGGCGTTTGCAGATGAATGCTATGGAAAGGGAAAATCGATAGCACCGGGACAGGATGGAAGAAAGAGTTTACTTCTTTCAAATGCGATATATCTTTCCTCCTGGGAAAAAAGACAGGTAGAAATCCCTGAACAGGGAAGCGAAAAAGAGATTGCCTTTGAACAATTGTTTGAGAAACATATAAATGAGTTAAGTGATAAAGACTGATTTATAAAAAATTGATTTGAGAAAAATATAAATGAATTAAGTGATAAAAACTGATTTTTTGAAAAAGTTCTAGTTATTTAAAATACATAGTTACAGGATGAGGAACAACATGGAATTTATAAAAAAGCATTTTAATGAACTAAGCTTAAATGAACTATATGAAATATTAAAAACAAGGTCTGAAATATTTGTCGTTGAACAGGATTGTGTATATCAGGATTTGGATGACAATGACCAGAATGCGACTCATATATTCAGTATGGATGAAAAGGGCAGAGTTACAAGTTGTCTTAGGGTATTTGTCAGGGATGAAACAAGTAGTGTAATCCAGATAGGAAGAGTTGTAACGCTAGTGCATGGGACAGGTCTTGGTGGAAGACTTTTGCATGAAGGAGTAGAAACGGCAGTAAATGATTATCATGCCAAAAAGATATATCTTGAAGCTCAGCAATATGCAAAAGGATATTATGCGAAGGAAGGATTCGAAGTTGTATCAGAGCCGTTTCTGGAAGATGGTATTCCTCATGTAAAGATGGAAAAGGTTATATCGTAATCTTTTTCTATACAATTAGAAAAAATATCCACATAATAAATTATTGATTTATAGAGGAAAATTAGTTTGACGGTTGTAGAAGCTCTCAAAATTCTGGGATTAGATAAATATGATGAAATAGAAATAAAGAAATGCTATAGAAGAAAGATAGCTGAGATACATCCTGATGTTACAGGAATTTCATCACCTTTGGAATTAGAAAAAGTCAAAAGGCTGAATTTTGCATATACGGTTTTAAAAAAATCGAAGGATGCGGAGGGATATATCATACAAGAGTATTCATATAAAAACGAAGACTTTTTTGTATGGGACGTTTCTGAAAATTTTGATGCTGACTGCGAGAGAGATATTTATATTCACGGGCTGGATTACGATGAAGATAAAAGCAGTGTTATTAAAGTTGCGACGGGAAAATACTACTGGGATCCTTATCTGGAGGAATTTGATATGTTCCTGTTCAGCATTAACAAGGCGGCAACCGGTCTTGTAGATGAAAGTATTTTTAGGGAAAAGATGTATGATGAAATAGATGATGAGACTCGTATGAGTATGAGAGCTTTAGCCTTTTACAGATTATCAGGGCAGTTTATTGATCTGGATCTTGCATTTGGCGAGCTGTTTCCGGATGAAGAAGAATATATATTCAAAGCAACTGTTACAGCAAAGGGAAGAACAAGAGAATTTAACAGTATTGCA
>JAILEJ010000291.1 GCA_024688095.1 Butyrivibrio sp. | reverse complement strand
TATTGGAAGAATATGTCCATGTGTATCTGAAGTATAATATATTTTCAATTCTTTCATTTTGATTCTCTTTTTCCTTTATATAAGATTGAGGGCAAAAATAATTTTGCCCCCAACATGGTATCTTTTGTATATTATATATTTTTATGTTAATTATCCTCGTGCAAGCTTTACTCTTATCTTGGTTGATAACCATTCAACAATAAGTACAAGTACTATAAGTCCAACCAGAATTGAACCAGCTTCGTTCCATCTGTATGCATTCATTGCAAAAATAAGAGGTGCACCGATACCTCCGGCCCCAACAAGACCAAGTACAGTTGCATCACGAAGATTAATATCAAATCTGTAAATTGCTGTAGATGCAAAATTAGGCATAAGCTGCGGAAGAATTCCATACAGAATCTTCTGCCATGTTGTACAGCCTGCTGCATCAAGTGATTCGAGGATGTGATAATCAAGGTCTTCAATTGCTTCGATATACATCTTTGTTATCATGCCTACTGAGCAAAGTGACATTGTAAGAAGACCTGCAAAGGCACCAGGACCTGTAACTCTTATGAACATAAGTCCATACACGAAAGCAGGTACTGTTCTGATTGCCATTATTACAATTCTTCCTATAAATGCAACTGGCTTTGGAGTCAGATTTGAAGCTGAAATAAATGCAAGAGGTATTGAAATAATAGCTCCAACAATTGTTCCAAGAAATGCTATACAAATTGTCTCCAAGAGAAGGTACGGAACTCCGCTTGTTGTAAGATTAAATAATATAGTTGTGTCAGGATGGAATATACCGGAAAGAATATTGAGGGCAATTGCCGTTCCTGACTGTGTAGTACCGCTTGTTTCTACTGCAGTACCGCTCCAGATAAGGAGTCCTACAACTACAACTGCTATACACAGATTATATATATAATTTCTGGGCCTTTTTTCATAGGCCTCTTCTATTCTCTTATTCATATTTCTCCTTTTGTACTTATACAAGTCGCTTACGGGCTGCACGGCTTATAGATTCTATAACGAATACTGTCACGAATAATGCAACAATGATCATTCCAACGCTCGGGTATTCTCTCCATGCAATCTTTTCATTAAATATAAGTCCGATACCACCAGCTCCTACATAACCAAGGATTGCTGCATAACGAACATTACCTTCGAAATTGAATAGACACTGTGAAAGATATGTTGGCATAACCTGAGGTATTACTGATGTAATGAATGCCCTTACTTTAGTTGCACCCATTGCCTCCATAGCCTCAAAAGGTCCCATATCTACAGTCTCAATTTCCTCGTAAGTTATCTTTGCTATATAAGCAAAAGAGAAAATTGCTATAGCAGTTGTACCTGCTAATGTTCCAAGGCCAAATATGTATGTTGCTATAAGTGCTGATACAAGTGTAGGAAGTGTTCTTACTATACTAAGAAACAGTCTTACAACAGCAACTACTGCCTTGTTTGGTATTATATTAGTTGATGCCAGCATAGCAAATGGAATTGCTACTACTGAACCTATAACAGAACCAAGAAGTGACATCTTGATAGTGTCAAAAAGTGGCTGCCATACCTTTGACATGTATGTCAGATCCGGTGGGAACATTTCTCCCAGTATTACAAAAAACTGATCAATTCTCTTGACCAAAAGTGCCATATCAAAACCGGTTATCTTAACGGACAGTATTGCCATAGCCAGTAAGGCGATAGCAATCACAGGACCTCTGGAGCGTTTCTTAATTACGGACTTACCGTTAGGGAGCGTATATGTAACCGGCTTAAAGATCTTGTCATATAAGCTCATTATTCTTCCTCCAATTTACCCTGATAAATATCGTTTAATACTTCCTGTGTAACCTCAGATGCCAGTCCATCATACACGATTTCACCTGCTCTTATACCAATTACTCTTGTAGCATATTTAAGAGCAAGGTCTACATGGTGAATGTTGATAAGGATTGAAATATTCATATCCTTATTTATTCTCTGGAAATCATCCATTACCTGTCTTGCTGTAACAGGATCAAGCGCTGCAACAGGTTCATCAGCAAGAATGATCTGTGGATTCTGTGCCAGAGTTCTTGCAAGAGCAACTCTCTGCTGCTGACCGCCTGAAAGCTGATCCGCACGTACAAATGCCTTATCAAGAATTCCAACCTTGTCCAGACATTCCATGGCTTTAATCTTCTCATCCTTTGTAAATATTCCAAAGGTAGCTCTAAACCATGGCAGTTCAGGAACAAATGCTGTCATAACATTTTTTATTACGGTAGTTCTTGTTATAAGATTAAATGACTGGAATATCATTCCTATCTTTCTACGGAATTTTCTAAGATCTTTTCCTGAAAGAGACATTACATCAGTATCGTCAACTGTAAGCTTACCATCTGTAATATCATGCATTCTGTTTATGGTACGAATAAGTGTTGATTTACCGGCTCCTGATAAACCGATAATAGCTACGAACTCACCCTGTTCTATAGACAGGTTCACATTTTTCAGTCCCAAAAATCCATTAGGATATTTTTTACTGACATTCTCAAATTTAATCATTTCAAACCTCTGCCGTTTTTCTTTTAATCTTTTTTACATAATTAAAGGGAGACTGTTAAGCCTCCCCTTACAATTTCTAGAATCAATAATTACTGTGCATTAAGTGTCTGGATAAGCTCCTGTGCCTTACGCTCTCCGTCGTAATCTGCAGAATCTGCAAGCACATATCCGTTATGTGAATAGATAGAGATAACTTCCTTACCTTCCTCAGTCTCACCGATATTGATGAATGCCTGAGCGAGAGCAGCCTTGAAATCATCATCCATGATTTCTGATGTCTTACTTACGCTGATTGTATCATTGTAGATACCTTCTGTAACACCAACAGTCTGAACGTCATCCCAGATACTTGTTGTCATTCCATATTCTGAACTCCACTTGTCTTCATAATCACGACGAGCGTCTGCATAGCAGCAAAGGATATCAACCTGTCCTGATGCAAGTCTTGCAAAAGCACTACCATATGAATCTGACTGAACAGCATGGCTTAAATCTGTAACGTTCTTGCCAAAGTTGTCCTGAAGCCAAAGTGAAGGATAAATATATCCAGCAGGTGATGAAGAGTTCATAACACTCCAGTTGCAGCTGTCTACATCTTCCCATGTAAGTTCTTCGCCATTATTGATCTTTTCTGCAATTTCCTGACCTTTTTCTGAAGGGCCTGCAAGAATAAGAGCACGATAATATGTTACCTGATCATCAACGCCTTCTGTAGGAGCATTGTCATTCCATTCCTTAGCGTCATCTGAATCAATTGAAAGACCATTTCTTGTAGCTGTAAGAAGTACGTCACATCCATCATCGTAAAGTACATATGTACCACCAGGGATAAGACCTACATCAGCTGTTCCTGCTGAAAGAGCTTCACCAACTGCTTCATAACTTGTTCCAACTGTGATATCAACTTCTCCGATATCATATCCAAGTGTTGCCATCTCTGTTGTAAGAAGTTCCTTTAATGGCTCTGTAGCTGTGATGATTTCATCAGGCTCACGTGAAGGAACGAATGCGATGCTGAGCTTATCAATAGCGATATTCTCTGCAGATGCTTCTGTCTCTTCTGTAGCTTCAGCTGTTTCTTCTGTTGCTTCTTCTGTTTCTTCAGCAGCTTCTTCTGTTGCTGTTTCTTCAGTAGCTGTCTCCTCTGTTGCTGTCTCTTCTGTAGCTGTTTCAGCACCACCACAAGCTGTGAAAGTACCAACAACCATCATGCCAGCAAGGAGCATTGCAAGTTTCTTTTTCATAATAAAGACCTCCTGATTATGTCCTTGTATTACGGACAAAAATACTTCGCACAAATGCATAAAAATAATATCACGAAATAACATTAATGGATATATTTTTATTATTTCTTAAGAAATACTTTATCTGTTCACTTTTTTAATGTAATAAAGTCTTTTTCCTGTGTTTTCCACCAATTCCTTAAATTGTCCGCCTCACACACACTAAATATTATTTTCGTATCTCAAATGCTTAAATATAAAAATAATACTTGCTTATTTATTGGAAGTCATATTATAATAGTCAATGCTATCGGGGTGTAGCGCAGTAGGTAGCGCGCTACTTTAGGGAAGTAGAGGCCGCAAGTTCAAGTCTTGTCACTCCGATCACTCCAAAAAAGGAAGCTCAAAATTGAGCTTCCTTTTTTTCTCTTATTATTCTGCTTCAAACAGATACATTCTTGCATCTCCAGGTCGCATAATTCTTGTGTTTTCATTGTAGCCTGTGCCGGCATATGAACTTGCAAGTCTTACTCCGCAACTATTTAATGCAGCACCTGAACATAACATATCCTCTTTTTCACCATTCATATGAACAAAATGATTTATAACATTATGGATAATGCCATCCTGTTTAACATGTATCGGTGCCATTGTATTTACAAGGCTTCCAAAATCCTTGACATTTAAAGGTGTTACCCTGTTGGTTATATGGTACACCCTGTCCTCATCAAGTCCTTTTGTTTTAATCTGCATAAAATCAGAGTTTGGTCTGCTCTTTGTTTCGATTACAAATACAGCTGCTCTGCTTTTATCTTTATCAACGATCATACATTTGTTCTTGCCAAGTCTATAAAAATCTCCAAACTGAAGTGTTTTCCTCCATTTTTTATAGAACTCAACCTGTTCTGAAATATTTTTTAGCTCTGCATCACTAAGCTCATTAAGATTAAGTTCATATCCAAGGCATCCTCTTGCAGCAACTTCAAATCTTGTTTCCAAAGGAGTACTGTGAAGTGTCTGATGATTAGGCGAAGCTGAAACATGACTTCCAACACATACCTGTGGATATCCATAACTATAACCTTCCTGAATTCCACTTCTCACAAGCGCATCTGTATCATCACTTCCCCAGAACTGAGGAAAATATGACAATATTCCAAGGTCAAATCTGTTACCACCTGCAGAGCATCCCTCAAATAGTATATGAGGAAACTTTTTAACAAGTGTATCCATTATCCTGTACAGACCAATATAATATCTGTGCATGAACTCCCCCTGCCTTCCTGCAGGAAGAGAAGCAGAATATCTGTCAGAAAAAATTCTGTTCATATCCCACTTAACATAGGATATATTTCCAGATGAAAAAACTTCTGACATGGCATCAATTATATAATCCTGGACCTCAACCCTTGTAAGATCAAGGTTCATTTGATTTCTGCCTTCAGAATGAGCATGTCCGGGAATCTTTACAGCCCAGTCCGGATGAGCTTTATAAAGATCACTTTCCTCGTTGACCATTTCAGGCTCTACCCATATTCCACAACTCATACCAAGGGCATTTATCTTATCTGTAAGTCCTTTTATTCCATCCGGAAGTTTTTTGGAATTAACCTTCCAGTCTCCAAGTGACCTCTTATCATCGTTTCTTTCACCAAACCAGCCATCATCCATTACAAAGAGTTCTATCCCTGCTTTTGCGGCTGTCTGAGCAAGTTTTAAAAGACCTGCCTGGGTAAAATTAAAATAAGTGGCTTCCCAGTTATTTATAAGAACAGGTCTTTCCTTATCTCTCCATTCGCCTCTCGTTACATGCTTTCTTACAAAATCATGCATATGATGGCTCAAATCATTTATCCCCTTTGAAGAAAAGCACATCACAGCTTCAGGAGACTCA
>JAILEJ010000223.1 GCA_024688095.1 Butyrivibrio sp. | reverse complement strand
TAGTCAAAAGACTATAACACAATATGAAATGCCACTTGCATTTTGGGGAAAATTATAGTACTTTATATCAAGTCAGTTTCACTGATGAATTCAGAAATTCTTCTGAATATATTCCATTTTATTTATTTGAAAAAAGGAATTTCTTTAGATCAATGATTTTATAGGAAAATCAATGATTGTATTAGGCTGGGTCCATGTAAAGCAAGTGCATGTCCTGTGGAACGCATGATGCTTTGGATTATCTAGTTCATCTGTAAGTCTCTTCCTTTTTTCAACTTATGCAAATTTTATTGAAGAAAGGATTTTTATGAAAAAAGAAATTGAAAGCGAAGCAAAAGTAAAAGATTTTTATCCCATGACAAATGACTATATGTTTAGAGCTGTCCTGCAAAAAAGCCAGACTGCACTTAAAGGCCTTATCGGAGCAATGCTTCACATCGATGCCGATTCCATTACAAGTCTTGTTATTAATGATACATCAATGCCGGGAAATGCCATCACCGAGAAGGAATACAGACTTGATATACTCGTTACAATAAATAACTTTAAAGTAGTCAATCTTGAAATGCAGGTAGAAAATGAACTCAACTGGTCTAACAGGTCTTTGTTATACCTTTGCAGGAAATTTGATAGAGTTAACAAAGGAGAAGACTATGACGATATAATGCCTGTAATACATATAGGATTTCTCAATTTTACATTATTTAGACAGCATCCAGAATTTAATTCAACCTATATGATGACTAACATTAAAGATGGATTTGTTTATAATGATGGTTTTGCTATATACGTGGTCGAGCTAAATAATATTAATCTGGCAACTCCTGAGGATAAACTATATAATATAGATGAATGGGCAAGGCTCTTCAAGGCAAGTCGAGAGGAGGTAAAGAAAATGATGTTATCAGAAGATAAGGGAATACATGAAGCAGCAGTTACTTTAAATACTCTAAACGAAGATGAAATGTTCAAAGAGAAATGCCGGGACAGAGAAGAATACTTGAAATCCATAAGGACTTATAAAAAAGTCAATAACAGACTTATGGATGATATAAATAAATTAACGGAAGACAATAGTAGGCTTACAGAAGATAATACAAAGCTTACGGAAGACATCACAAAACTTACAGAAGATAATACTAAACTTGCAGAAGATAATACTAAACTTGCAGAAGATAATACTAATCTTACGGAAAAAATATCCCAGCTTATGCAGATCATAAAGAGCAATAATATAAAATTCTAAGCAAAACAATAATTTAGAGCCTGCCGCTTACACGACAGGCTCTTTAATATTATAAAAAAATGTAGACAATTAGAAAAATATCATGCCCCAAACAGTATAAACTTTCGTGCATCATTAAGGATGTCGTCCTCGTTATCCACACCTGAAATTGGTGCATCTGAGATATCCCCGTTTTCAACAAGGAATGTGTATTTGCGTCTTGCAGTCTCACCGATAGCCTCATTAGGATAAAGCTGCGCTTTACAGGTTCCACCCGCTTTAAATAGAAGACTAAGAAGTGGAGCAATCTGCTCTCTTCTCACTGCGTCTTTTACCGGAACATCAATATATTCCTTATAAATAGACCAATATGGTCCAGGTTCAATGTAGTCACCTCGTATGTTAATAGAAATAGAAGAAAAAACAGGATACCTTGTGAGGTATGACTGCACCATAAGCGATCTGGAATTATCATACATTCCATCATTTTCGCACTTACTTATCATCTTCTCGATTACATAAGCTTTTCCAAGCTCAATAACCGCTGGCCTGTTGTGCATATATTCTTCCATTCTGCAATGAATTTTTTCAGGAATGTCTGTTGTCGTAGCCTGTTTTGCAATATCATAGGCAATATAAAATCTATAAACAGCCTCCTTCAAAATATCCGGAAAATTATCTGCATCACCATATTCACAATATAAATTAATCAGATCGCAGTCCATATCGCTGTAAAAATCATAGAAAGATCTTGCTGGCGCATTCTCTGAGCATAGTTTACTGAATGCGGAATCAATTTCAAATAGCTTGTGAGTTATCATAGCCCACACACCTCTATCGCGAGTGAATCGAATTAAATATCAGTGTTGCTCGCGTCACTAATATCTTTCAGCAACCATTTGCCACAACCACAATGACTATTAACATTTTACCAACTGAAACAGGCTATTACTATATAATAATCAAAAAAATAATAATCTTATTATATTTTTTTTCTAAAATATACATAACTTTAGAATATAATATAAATATGATATAGAGGAAAAATGTTCGCTCTTTCATTTGTTTTATGAGCAAAAGCATTATTCATTTACATTTTTCCATTTAAAATTAATAATCATGTCTTGGACAAGGAGGTCAAAGATGTTACAGAAAATATTATTCAAACTACTCGCAGGGATTGCGTTAATAGTCGCACTTATGTGTGGTCTCATAGTGCTTAGCAGCTATGTTCCAGCTGTTTCTGATATTCTAAAACAAGGCTCTGATACCGCAGTGCAAAAAATCGAGCAGGTAAAAGCTGAAAAAGAGGCACTTGCAGCACTTGCAGAAGCCGAGGCTGCCGCTGCAGCAGAAGAAGCTGCATCTGTAGTCGAAGAAGTTACATCAAGCAGCACCGACAGCTCTTCAGAAGATGTTTCCTATGAACTTTATATTACAGAAGATGGACAATATACTGTTGTTCCTGCAGGAAGTACAACTGCGTCTTCTGAAACTTCAGAAGATGAATCAACAGAAGGTTCTTCTGGAAGTTCAACAATCCCGCTCACAGCAAGCGCTGCGACAGGAAGCACTGTAGAAATCGTTGAAAATATCGAAAATGCAATTTCAACAGCAATTAATTCTGTAAACAAAAAATCCTACGATGAATATGCAAGTTCTGAAACCTGGAACCCTGAAGGTATAAATGAAGAAGCTGTTATATCAAATCCCTCAAATGAAAACGCCTATAATTCAGAGATTCAGGTTCCAAATCGTAATGATTATCTTCCAACAGAGTATGATACCAATGAAATTGCAGAAGAAGACGAATCACTTCTATCCGAATATACAACAGGCGATTTAGGAAATGACCTCACTTTTGACGAACTTTATTATCCATACTACAACATGCTTGATGAGGCAGCTCAGGCTGTATACAGGCAGCTTTATGCAAATACTCTGCAATACAATCAGAAGATAAGACTTGTTACTCCTGCATCATCCATGCAAGTGCAAAACGCTTTTCTTGCTATGATTTATGACCATCCCGAGCTATTCTGGCTAGACACCCAGATGTATACACAGTCTACTCAGGACGGACTTGTACTTGCTGTTGACACAGTTTATTATACTTTTACAAACGACCTTGATACAGAAATTCAGAATTTTGAAAGCGCTGCCCAGTCTCTGATATCTTCACTGGACGGCTCAGAAGCTGATTATGAAAAAGAGCTTACGGTTCACGATATACTTGCAAACAAACTCACCTACAATATCAGTGCAGCCTATAATCAAAGTCCTTACAGTGCAATAGTAAATAGTGATACTGTATGTGCCGGTTATTCAAGGGCTTTTCAGTATCTTATGCAAAAGCTTGAAGTTCCAACCTATACGTGTGTTGGATGGGCCGGCGGTACTTCAGGTGGAATGCATGGATGGAACATCATAAAGCTTGATGAAGATTACTACAATGTTGATCTTACCTGGGACGATGCAGATCCAACTATTTATACCTATTTAAACTGCAGTGATGAAGATTTTAATGAAGACCATAGCAGAATGTGGCTTTCAATCTATCTTCCACCATGCAATGGAAGCATCTATTCAGACCTTAAGTTAAACAGTCTCGAAGACTATGGTCTTACCAGCTCAGATGTAATAGCAAGTATGCAGGATTATTACAATGCTTGCGCTGCTAAAACCAATACAGCTTTGGATAATGACGCTACAACATTTGACTTTACCGTTGTTATTTCTGAAGATATTTATAACGAATGGAAATTAAGTTATGGAAATGGAGACTACTACTCTGGATATCTTACAAATATAGCTTTAGAAAGAAATGCCACACTCGCCATCATAGAATGTGAAGACACGAAGCTATCTGATGG
>JAILEJ010000219.1 GCA_024688095.1 Butyrivibrio sp. | reverse complement strand
ATTTAAAACAATCTTTTTTGAAGTACTTTTACCTGAAACTGTAAGATAACATTCATCTGTATATCCACCATCATTAGTCTTTACAGTAATTACACAGGTACCTTCTCCTATAGCTTCAACAACTCCGCCCTCACCAACTTTAGCAATACTACTGTCACTAGTTGACCAAGTAACTTCGTCATCTGATGCATCATCCGGTTTTATAGATGCATTTAAAAGTTTTGAATCACCAACAGCAATCTTAAGACTTGTATTATCAAGCTTGACATCCGTAACAGATGTCGCAATCAAAGACGATGTATCATAATCAGAAGATGACATTGGATAAGATGCGTTAAAAGAAGATGTCTTATATTCATTCCATCTTGAATGCTTTTTGAAACCTGAATCAGATTGTAAAAAGTAATCAAACTCTTTACTGTCTTTTCCAGCATCCCATGTTGCATCAAGATTATAGTAAGAACTTCCAATCTTTACTATATTCCATCCATGAGAACCGCCATTAGCTTCGCCCGCAATAAGTCTTGCATCAATACCATTTTCGAGCATAAGCCTGTAAAACAACAGCGAATACCCCTGACATACAGCTTTGTTATTCACTGCTGCTGCATAACAGGAATATTTCAGCAAATAAGATTTATCGCTTAAATTATCATAGTCATATGCTACATTATCAGTAATATATGAATATATGGAATATACTTTTTCAGCTTCTGTTTTACCATCCAGAGTCAAATCAGAATTAATACTGCTTATTTTGGAATCAACAGCAGTCTCCTGATCCGCAGTGCTATTATAAGTAAATGTATAATACATCTGTCCTACATAATTACTTCCGGATTTTACATATGAATAAGCCATTGAATACTTTGAATAAGCCCATCTTAAATAGTCGCCTTCTGTTGCTACTCCAGTATGCTTATAAGCCTCTTTAAGTGCACTGCTCATTGCAGTAGAAAGTTCAGAAGAATCTGAAAGTCCTCCAAGGTCAAAATTTATAGTTACGGAAGAATTTCTACTCTTCATCTGTTCCTTAAGTTCTAAGGCAACATCAGCTATAGAAGTTTTCTTATTATCAAGATTTAGAAGATCACTTGCAGAAGCATTTAAAACTTGATTAGAAACTGTTGTAGCATTCAAAGTTTCAGCTTCATATACTGAATTAGTTTCAACATCAATATCAGAAAGCTCAATGGACAAAATATTTGCAATAGCAATTGTCTCACTGCTATCAATATCAAATTCAATAACTCCATCAGAATATTCACTATCCTGATCCCCAATGGTATTTCCGGTTAAGTTATATGTTTGAACGTCTATCGAATCAGAAGAATCTTTTTCTTCCTTCATGGATGTAGGAATTGTAACACTTACATCAACATTTCCTTCAGGTTCTACACTCTCTCCATCATTTATAAATGTGATATCAAAATAATCGCCATCTTTTACAGTGGAAGTTCTGGGAAGTGTATCATTTATGTCATCCTTCTTATCGTCAGCTGAAACTATCTGAACACTTGTCCCATCTGGTAAAACACCGCTTTCGGCTTCAAACGTAAAATCATAACCATCAACGGATACTGTATCATCAAAACTACTCTCTACTGTATTTTCCGTTTCAGTATCAGAATTTAAAGCTTCTGAAGAAATAAGATCTAAATCTCCATTATCAGATTCTGAGGACTCATCTAATGAATTACCACTTACTGAATCAGTTTTTTCTTCATCTTCTAAATTCTCAGTTTCTTCTTCACTTCCTGTATATTCAGTCTCTTCTTCATCTTCTGTATATTCAATTATTTCCGGGATTCCTTCTTGAGATGATTCAGAAATATTTGTATTCTCTGCCTCTATTACCTGAATCATTTCCTCTTCAGCACCATAAGCTGTTAAAGAGGTATCACCTGCAAAACCACTGTTGCAAAATGATATAGATAAAATTAAAGATAATGCTAAAAGTCTTTTTTTCATAGTTTCCCTCATATGAAAATGTAAAAAAATTTCATACTACTACCATCATTACATAAATTAATTACAATTTATTATAAATTAATTTCCACTGTAAATGAAGAGTTAAGTTTAACAAAATATAATGTCTTTTATAACCTCGCTACCAATAATAATTCCGCATGCTGATGGTACAAAGGAAGTACTTCCAGGTGGAAGTTTTACTCTTTTACCCTGACTCTCTTCTTCAATCTGTTTAATCTTATCAGGATTCATTATCGGCTTAATTGAATCTTCCTTAGAGTAAACTACTTTAAGAGAATTAATTCCCCTTTTTCTTAGCTCTCTTCTCATAACTCTCGCAAGAGCATCGTTCACCGTCTCATAAATATCTGCAACTTCAAGCATTGTAGGGTTTATTTTATTACCTGTTCCCATACTGCTTATTATCCTTGTACCGCATTTATTACATTGCTCTATAATATCAAGCTTTGCAGTAACTGTATCTATTGCATCTACTACATAATCATAGCTATTAAAATCAAATTCATCTCTGTTTTCCGGTAAATAAAAACAATTATGTATATTTACCTTTACATCCGAATTTATATCCAAAAGACGTTCTTTCATAACGTCTACTTTATATCTGCCAATTGAACTGTTTGTTGCAATTATCTGTCTGTTAAGATTACTTACTGACACGACATCATTATCAACAATATCTATTTCTCCAATACCAGCTCTTACAAGCACCTCACAGACATGTCCTCCGACACCACCTATACCAAAAACAATAACTCTTGCTTTTGCCAATTTATCCATAGCTGTATCTCCAAACAGCATCTGTGTTCTTTCAAACTGTTCTTTCATAATTCTCCCAATAATTACCCCATCTATGCATATCGCCTAGATGGGGAAAATGTTTTATTTATATTATCTAAAATAACAATTTATCTAATGATCAATTATTAAATCATATCAGCAACAGTTATTTTGTTCTTACCAGTATTCTTAGATTCATACAATGCATTATCAACCTTTTTAAATACATCATAAAAAGGCTGAGGTGTTTTGCATGTGATCATTCCTGCACTTAACGTTATCTTTTTATCCGTAAAATCGTAATCTGTTGCAGCAAATTCAAGCATCATCATTTCCAGTACTTTATAACAGATTGCCGGATCCTTTTCAACAAATATTAAGAAAAACTCTTCACCACCATATCTCGACATTTTGAATACTTCATCACTACTTTCAACCAGTCCAAAGCTTCTGCCAAGATCTCCGAGTCTTTTTAGTACCATATCTCCTTTGTCATGACCATAAGTATCATTTATCATTTTGAAATTATCAATATCTATCATGGCCATAGTAATTGGATTTTCTTCACTGCAATCAGCAAAAACATCACCCATTTCCTTAAAAAAGAAATTTCTTGTATAAACACCAGTAAGTGAATCATAGCGAAGCTTTGTACTATAGATCTCTTTTTTGGCTTCAGCCGTCTCAACAGCATCAATCATTGCTTCAATATAATCTCTAAGTACATTACAGATAATATATGTAATAGTAATGATAATAAAAGATATGATCAAATGATGAATATAAAATTCTGTGCTGCTAAGCCCCATTATTGATTCTTTATATCTTTCTATAATAGTCATCAGACCATCAAGAAAAACAAAAAAATAGCAATAATAAAGTAATCGTTTTCTCTCGGCTTTATTATTATAAATAACTGAATATAAAAGTCCCACGCTGCATAATATCCAGGTACAAATATAATACCCATGGAAAAAGCCGCTTATTCCACCAATAGTCGATACGCCAAATGCCAGTTCAACACTTTTTCTTTCATTAGGCAAGTCCTTCTTTTGAGTTCTGATAATATAATAATACATTGAAAGAATGAGCACATTAGGAATAAGAAGTCTATGAAAGAAATATTCAATGGCATTTACCCTGAAATTATCAATGATCAGATAATAAATAAAGAAAGCTATATCTGTGATAATACTCAGAACTATAAAATACCTCAAAAGCTTAATCATTGTAGCTCTGACTCTATATTCAATCTCTGAAGTCTTATCGTAATTTATCATTTCTATACCCACATAAAAAAACTATATCTATATTTATTTTATTATGTTTGACTTCATATTGATAATAAATTTTCTATAAATAATATTTAGTATCATTAAACATAACCATTTTTATATGATTTTCAAATTTATCTCCATTTTTTAAATGTGTTCCGGTAAATACTGCATGTATTTTTTCATCTTCAGTTTTGTATTCTTCTTTAACTTCTAATCCAATAAGAGAATTATTCAGAACTTTATCAAAATCATTCAAAAATGCAGGCACAATAACTCCTAGTACCTGCATTCCTTCCATTAAATCATATATTCTGAAAACATCATCTTTGATTGTATTAGTAAGTCTGTCTGCGCTGTTATTGTCTATAAGCATTTACTATACCTCCATACAAATACAATCTTACTGCTGCAATGCTTCTACTATTGCAGGTAGAAGCTGTTTCTTTCTGGATACAACTCCCTGAAGATTTACAGAATCTCCATTAGCCTTCACGTTAAAACTATTCTCAAGTATACTCTCTGCTCTGCTTCCAGCAAAAATAACTTCTGAAGATTCCTTTAATATATTGGTAAGCATAAAGAATATCATATCAAGTCCATCTGCCTTAAGCTGTGCTTCAAGTTCCGGCATTACTCTGCTCTTTATCTCTTTAAGTTCATCGGCACTCATAGAGTTTATCTGACCTATAGCAATAGTCTCATCATCAACTGTAAATTTTTTGAAATCCTGATGAATAATCTGTACAGGAGTTTTGCTTCCAAGATTTGATCCTGCTCTGAACATTTCCATAGCAAATTGTGATGCGTCGATTCCTGCTATTTTTGCAAGATTCTCACCAGCCATTTTATCTATCTCTGTACATGTAGGAGATTTATAAACAAGTGTATCTGATAAAATTGCAGATAACATAATACCAGCCATTGTAGGAGTAATTTCTACATTATTTTCTCT
>JAILEJ010000193.1 GCA_024688095.1 Butyrivibrio sp. | reverse complement strand
ATAGATGTAGTTACTTGGTGCAAAAAAATAATCCTAAAATCAGATGCGTATATAGAAAGGCATGGTAAGAATTGGTATGTTCATGTAGATGGATGTGTGATTACGGTCAATGCGAGTAGCTATACCATTATAACCTGCCATAAAGAATAGACTGCAATAACAGTGGGAACACTTTTCCGAAAAGGGATTAAAAAATGGCATTCCCGTGGCACTCGATATGGCACTCGTTTTTGGGGAGACCAAGAGAGAATATCAACATTATTTTATTTTGAAACAAGCTATATTGAGACCCAGATTAGCCTATAGATTACAAAGCATCGGATAGTAAAATATCCGGTGTTTTTTTGTGTAGAAAAGGCAGACTGCTTGATGGATGTGCATAATTTTGCGCATCCCTCCTTGTAGTATGTGGGTACAGAAGCAAAAGAGAAAACAAAGATGTACAAAAGTAAAAGTAATGGTGAGTATATACAGATATCATTAGGAATGACTAGAAACACCTGGTGGCAGTTTTGCTTAAAAAACTTATAAGATAGGGTTTTAAGTAGCATAAATATCTTCGTATCATATCAAGAAAAAATCATTGATCTTATATTTCAGAAGTAGAACAGATACGGAAGGGATTTGCAGTAGGCTATACAAACACATTTAGAAGGATGAATTGTTTAGGAAGGTAACGGAAATAAATGGGAAATCATTTTAATAAAATCGAATATCTTGAAAAAATAAAGAAAAGTAAGACACTTGATGAGCTTTTTGAAATATGGAAGAAAAAGGAAGTCGTTGAGAAACGTATAGTAAGCCGCGGACAGACAAACTTTATACAGTTAGATCATGCTAAAAACGGGTTTATTTCGGATGGAATAGTAAATGATAATATTTGGAATAGTGAGAGTCAGCCGAGAATACTATTTGTTATGAAAATGCTTGACTTTAATATAAATAATATGAATGTTGATATACGACCTGAAATGAGAAAAGGAAGGAAAGGTAAAATATGGTCTGAGTATAAATATAATACAATAGCAAAATGGGCTTTAGGTATTATCCGTACAGATAAAGAAAGAATAGAGCCATATGAACACCATAACTATTACGAAGAGTGGTGGAATAACATTTCCATTATGGGAATAAAAAAAGAAAATAATAGTAGTGTGATAATGAATCCGGATACAGTAGATATATATGCAGAAAGTAACAAGGATGAAATAAAAAAGGAGATAGAAATTATAGATCCGGATATTATTGTATGCTGTTCTGTTTATCGTACTTTGATGACTATTGTGTATCAGTATGATACTGAAGAGGAATTTACAGAAGCATTTTTTAAATCTGAAAGTATGCTAAATAATTGGTGTAATGTAATTCCTATAAATGGAAGAAACAGGCTTTTTATTCAATATGTTGAACCAGGGTGGCCAGACCTTATTACTTATTATGGACTGGTAAATATTTATCAACAGGCATTAATAAATGGTCTGATTAAGAGGTGATTGTTATGATTAAAGTAGGCTTTGTTCAGGTTATGTCAACAATATTATATCCCTATGGATTATGGAAATTTTTCGATGAAATGAATGTAGATTGGAGATTTGTATATTGGCCAAAGCATATTGCTTCAGGTTTAGAAATCATTCAAGAATTGAATTTGGGAAAATCTTTTTGTTATGATAAAAGATCTAATAGATATAATGACATAGTCTGTGCTAATTATGATAATAAAGGAGATCCTATAATCAGTCATGGGCAAGAAGATGAAGATGCCTGGTACTACCATTCTCATTTTGGGAAAATTCAAAAGTATTTCGACTACCAGGAAATCCGTGCTTTTAATGAGCCATGGGCACCTTGTTCAGTGAAAGAAAGAATTCAGTACATTTTAGACTGGGTAAATGGTTGTGATTTTATACTACTTGATATAACGGATTGTGCAGATAAAACTCCAGGGGATGTAATGAATGTAGTGGATGGTCTTCGGAAAGAAGTGATAAGTAAAGGTATTAAGATGAAGATACTTTTTATTGATTACCCACTATGGCTTCAAAATCTACATAAGGATGAACATAAATGCTGGACTGATTATATAGAGAATATTAAAAATGAGTGTAATGTGGAGTTTATCGATAAAGAAATACTGATAAATTATATGGATCAACGAAAGGTAGATTATAAGAAAACTCTTGGACTTGAGATTATGCGTGATTTTTATCATGAAAAAACTCAGGAAATATTTTCAAATGAAATAGAACTTATTAATTCCCAAAATGATGTGTAGAGTTCTGAATATACCAGATCTTGTAATAAAAATACTCATGAACTGGTCAGGAAATGTTTGCATGACATTTCTTGACCTTTTTTATGGTTGTTTTTATTGGACAGTAAAATTTTTAAAATTGGAGCATAAAAAAGGAAAGGAAAAGGAAAGGAAAAAAAGGAGCTGTAGAATAAAAGTTTTGCTTGGGATTTGTAACTAATAATTATTGTAGTAAAAGGAGTTTTGTAACATGAGTATTTTTAAAAATGCAATATTAAAAGGTGACAATGAAAAAGCAAATATATTATTTAATCTAGTAGACAAAAATGTTGAAATTTTGGTAGAGCGTGGGAAAACAGAAGAGGAAGCATATGATTCACTGAATGCAGTATTGGAAAGTATTTATGACTTATTGCATGATGCTGAGTAAAGCAAGATTTTAAGGAAAGACAGGAATCACATTATGAGGAAATTTATCTATTGGCTAAATAATTGCATATTTCATGATGCCAGAAATTGCAGGCATTTTTGCCCATGTTGTAAGTATTATGATACCTGTCATCAGGATAAAGCGAGGTAGCAATTACTTCTGTATTTCACAGTAATAGGAGCTGATGACAATACAGGTTTAGGTAAATGAATTAAAAGAAAGGTAATTTGGGTAGCAAAATATGAGTTCAAATGGTATTTATAAAGAACTATATCCCTGGTCAAAATTTTATCCTGATCATTGCGAGGATTCTGTGATTTCTATGATGATATCTGAAAATGTACATATAAAATGGGATGAGATACCTGATGCACAGGATTTTGTGGATGCACTGATCACTATAGAAGATATTGATCATAGACTATGGTTATATCAGGAATTTAAAGAAGCTATTAATGATATAGGAGAGGAATATCTTACAGAATATCTGGAGTGTGAAGGAATAGATGTTGTATTTAAAAAGATGATGGATGATTTTGAACATCCGTTATCTCATGATCTTGTTATAAATATGATTGAATATGGCATTGATGATGAGGACATTCCACTGGTACTTGGGAGATATTATGGAAAATTCACAGGTGAAGAAGCAGAGAATCTTTTTACTTCTTATAATATACCGTATGAATATGCAGGAGTAATTGTCCGGGAAAGAATAGAATCTCTTACTAAGGATCAGATTGAAGAAATTATGAACAGTATAGATGAAAATCTCTATCCGGCTATGATACCGTATATAAATAAGCTCTCATTTGAAGAGAGAATGGATATTATGGATGATTTTGATCTTGATATATCTGAAAATATGAAGGATAAGAATGAACCTGGGAAACTTTTCTCTGGACTTGCTATGACAGGCGCAATTATTGAGGGAATAAGGCAGGGAATCAATGATGCAAAGGATACTAAGAACTAATAAAAAATAAAAGAAAAAGGAGAATAAAAAAATGGGTAAGATGTACGATGAAGATGAAGAAGCTGATGAGGCTATGACAAG
>JAILEJ010000347.1 GCA_024688095.1 Butyrivibrio sp. | reverse complement strand
GTCTGGGTAGACAAAAAAGATGTTCCTGAGCTTCCAACCTGGGAGGGTGACCATCTTTTTCTTGAACTTATTGCAAACGATTCACCATACTTTTCATTAAAAGTAAGATATGAAGGGGATAAGCTTGTTGAACATAAAATTATAAAATATTAGAAAAAATTTGTGGAAACTAAAAATAAAAATCTGGTTTTCAAAGCCTATGATATAAGATTTTTTAGCAAACTTGCATATAAAATGACCAAAAAACGAAGAATTTTTGGTCATTTTCATTGAAATATGTATTATGTAATCTTAGAATTGACTTATCAATCAGGAAATGAATGGCGGTGAGATTAGGGAGAATGTGGTTAGTACAATCGGTTTGAGGCTGATTTATTTGATTACGTTCTTTTTTTTATAGTTTTTCTGCGCTTCATAATAAAAATGATATTGGGTTACATTTTTATTGAAATATATTGCTTAAATAAAAGTACAGAAGGAGAGTTTCATAATGGCAAAATATGTAATGGCATTGGATTCGGGGACAACCAGTAACAGATGCATTCTTTTTAATGAAAAGGGAGAAATGTGTTCCGTAGCACAAAAGGAATTTACACAGTATTTTCCAAAGCCTGGCTGGGTTGAGCACGATGCAAATGAGATATGGCAGGGGCAGCTTTCGGTTGCAAGAGCTGCACTTCAAAAGGTTGGGGCAAGCTACGAAGATATTGCAGCAATTGGAATTACCAATCAGCGTGAAACTGTAATTGTCTGGGACAGAGTTACAGGTCAGCCAATAAGCCATGCGATAGTATGGCAGTGCAGACGTACAGCTGATTTTACAGAAAAACTCAAGGCTGATAATCCTGAGATAATAGATAAATTTAAATGTAAAACCGGTCTTGTAATAGATCCTTATTTTTCGGGAACAAAGATAAGATGGATACTTGATAATGTTGAAGGTGCAAGAGAAAAGGCAGAAAAAGGAGAACTTTGTTTTGGTACAGTAGACTCCTGGCTGATATTCAAGCTGACAAAAGGAAAGGTTCATGTAACAGATTTTTCTAATGCCTCACGAACACTTCTTTTTAATATAAACACACTGGAATGGGATGAAGAACTCTGTAATATACTGGATGTGCCAATGAGTGTGCTTCCAAAGGCACAGCCATCAAGCTGTGTGTATGGAGAAACAGATCCGGAGTTTTTTGGAGGCCCTATAAAGATTGCAGGAGCAGCCGGAGATCAGCAGGCAGCACTTTTTGGCCAGACCTGCTTTAGTGAAGGCGATGTAAAAAACACCTATGGAACAGGCTGTTTTATGCTGATGAATACAGGTGAAAAGCCGGTTTATTCACAAAATGGTCTTCTTACAACAATAGCATGGGGACTTGATGGAACAGTTAATTATGCACTTGAAGGCTCTGTATATGTTGCCGGAGCGGCAATTCAGTGGCTAAGAGACGAAATGAGACTTATAGATTCATCACCGGATTCAGAATATTTTGCAACTCAGGTTCCTGATACAAATGGATGCTATGTAGTTCCTGCATTTACAGGTCTTGGAGCACCATATTGGGATCCGTATGCAAGAGGAGCAATAACAGGACTTACAAGAGGTGTAAATAAGTACCACATTATAAGGGCAACTCTTGAATCCCTTGCTTTTCAGACAAATGATGTTTTAAAGGCGATGGAACTTGATTCGGGAATTCATATGAACACTCTCAAGGTTGATGGAGGTGCATCAAAGAATAATTTCCTTATGCAGTTCCAGTCAGATATTATAAATGCTCCGGTTAGAAGACCGGCATGCGTAGAAACAACGGCTATGGGTGCTTCATATCTTGCAGGACTCGCAGTAGGCTATTGGAAAGACAAAGAAGACGTAAAGCGCAACTGGCAGATAGATGTAGAGTTTAATCCTAAGATGAGTAGCGCGGACAGAGAAGCAGAAATAGCAGGCTGGTCTCAGGCTGTAAAGTCTACCTTTGGATGGGCCAAAGGGGACGGGGTTAACGGTTCAAATTAGGGAAGGAGAAACTCATGACTGACGTAATAATAATAGGAGCCGGTGTAACAGGATCAGCTGTTGCAAGAGAGCTTTCAAAATATA
>JAILEJ010000139.1 GCA_024688095.1 Butyrivibrio sp. | reverse complement strand
GCTGTTCTTGACCATCTCGTCCACCAGCTCCAGCAGAAGCCTGATCTGTACTTCACGATTCGCCTGCTCCGCCCGCTCGGCGTAGAGTGCGTCTTTGCGTCTCCTGATCTCCACGATCTGGCTTCGCAGGAAAGCCGCCTCGTCCATCTCGCTGGTGATGACCTGTGTGCTGCCAACCTCGTCAACCACGGTGGTGTTCATAGGCTCTTGGTCCTCCGGTACCTGGCTTGCCAGCACCTCCAGCCGTTCCTCCAGCCTGTCCTGCTGACCGTCCAGCGTCTTCAGCAGGGCGTCGATGCTGCCGATCTCACCGGTGAGCAGCCGCTCCCGCTGTACCACCAGTTCCTCGCGCCTTGAAGGCAGCGTGTTGAACGCCATCACCACAGCCCTCTGCGCCTCGGTCTCTCGGACGATGCGGCAATCACAGCGGGTCGGGACATCCTCGTGGAAATCCATCTTCTTCACCAGCGCCCTCTGCCTGCACTGTTAATAGCATAATATAAGTACCCACTTTTATCGGAGAAAATTCCCCACTTTATTATGCTATATAGAATTGTTCCTCATTGCATAATAGAATGACTCTGATAAGGAGGGAATCTATTATGCTGGAGGTAGCAATGAAAACAACTATTAGGACGCTGTTCCGTAAAGGATACAGCAAAACAAAAATTGGTGAATTTCTAGGGATTGACCGAAAAACCGTCCGAAAGGTTTTGAATGAACCAGAGGATGAGGACAACAACAAAGGTGGTCCATGGCCATCCATACTTGATCCTTATCGGGAGTTTATTGAGATTCAATCAAACAAAGGAATCTCTATTGTAAGGATTCATGAGGACCTGCAAGAACTATATGGTGTAAAGTGCGGTTATACAACCGTAAGAGATTACGTAGCTAAACTTCATCTGACTCAGCCGCATGCATACATGATTTTGGATTCACTTCCAGGAGAGGAGGCCCAAGTAGATTTCGGATATATCGGAACACTCAATGTCGCAGGGAAAACCAAAAAAGCATGGATCTTCGTTATGGCACTGAGCTATTCAAGATATATGTATGCAGAGATCACATGAGTATATCACCATTATCACTCACCATTAATCTCCCAATGTCCGCTACGACCACCTCCGGTGAAATGTATCTCCGGCATAGCATTTAATAATCTTTGTATTGTCCTTGCACTTACATCCAGAGAAAGTGCCATTTGTTTTCTTGTAATCTTTGAATTCTGCCTTATTAGTGCTTTCAGACGTTCTTTCTGTTCATCTGAAGGACTCAGAGTGCCATTCAGAGTGCCATTGTCACTCTGAACGTTTTTCTGAGTGTTGCCTTTAGTCTGGCTATCTCCCCATCCCTCGCCGCAATGTCGATAAAACCGAACAGTAAATCCATACTCATCTCCGTAGAACTCAACATTTACCCTGGCTTTACCACAGGCTTCGCTTATACGTTTAAGTCCGGTCGCAAAGCTCTCCATATCCTTGGAATAATACAGTGTCCTTGTTATCAGAGGATTCCTTCTGATTGGCTTTCTTATTTCATTGATGAACTGCTCGGGAGTCACATCATCCGGGATTTACCCGGGCTATATATCTCAATGAAACTCTTATAGATAGCCACTTCGACACTCTGACCGGATTCTATGATCCGATGTCCAAAGGCATTGATCACAGCCTCCCTCACTGCATCAACAGGTATTTCAGGAAATTCTTTCCGTTCAAGGCTTCCGTCAAATTCCACCCTCCAGTCCATGGCGTCAGCCACATATACGATTGTCTTATCCGCAAGATCCAAAATAAAACCTGTATACCTTTTAATATCGTTAAATGTTAACCTTTCATCCGATGCAAATCGAGCCATTTGAAGTTCGTTTATCCCACAATTAACAAACAAGGCCGCCCCAGCATTGAGAAGAGTATCACCATCAGCAAGTTCCAGCTTAGTCATAACATATTGGGGATCATCACTATCGAGCGAGATACGTCCGACCTGTCGCGCCTTTCGTAAATATCCATCAAACACTTCCTTGTCAATATCACTGATATGATACTTAGACGGTTTTGTTTCCCATGAATCAGTACGGTTTTCTCGCGCATTCAACATCTCGCGGTAAAGTTCCTGATCCATCTGCGTATCTTCATCAGCAATGCGGATGCGCGGGATGCCGTAAGCAACATACGGTCTGCGTTTTCCTTCAAATTTCACATGGACAACATCCCTATCTCCGTACTGCAGTTTCTCTATGGTTGGATATATTGGCGACTTTATATTTGTCCTTATGGCCTGACTGACATCACGAGTGGTTGTATCACTAATCTCTTGCCCAATCACATCACCATTATTCTTTACACCAAAATACAAATCGCCTCTGTCATGTTTGTTCAGGATGGATGCTATTGATATGACACCTTCATTAAGCTCCCCTGTACTCTTTTTGAATTCGACCTGCTCATTCTCTTCGCCTATATTCACATAAGCCATATATTTTTACCTGCCTTTGTCATTTATTGCTCTTTATACATTATTTTGCGACATTTGATTCTGTAGATTCCATCTGATCCTCCACTTCTGGTAACTTTATTAGCTAAAATATCTAAAATAACTAAAATAACTACACTTCTGTTACAGATCAGATTGTCTCATATTTCTTATATAATTATTAGGTACTCGCTATGGAGCGCTTACTAAGAAATACTCTATACTGTAAAGGAAAACCAACCTGACATGAAAAGCCCGGAGGCCCCGGCATTGACGCCTGACGGCGTAATCTCTGTGGCTCTCCGGGCCATCTGTATTGAATTCAATTAATGTACTTGGTCTTGCCTGCGGCTTTGTCCTGGGTCACCCCGGTCTTCCTAAACCATCTCGATCATCTTGTCTTTTACTCGATATCTCAGACCTTGCCTGCGGTCTTGTTCCAGGGCTCCTCAGTCTTCCCGGGCCAT
>JAILEJ010000120.1 GCA_024688095.1 Butyrivibrio sp. | reverse complement strand
CGGAACAAAATATGAAAAGATAGGACCTGAATTTGATACAAGTATCTTTTCCGATGAATATTGCGAATATGGTGAATTTACAGGGACCATGGTTGGTATTACCTGTGCTGATCATATATTCCACAGACATTATGCAGACTTCGACTTTTTTGAATATATTGAGGGTTAATAATTCATATTATATGACTTGATATTGAATGATTTTTGGAGATATGAATTTATATAAGAGAGGGTATAGATTATGGAACTATTATTTGGCGCTGCCTATTACGCGGAATACATGCCATATAAAAGAACAGATAAGGATCTGGATATGATGAAGGCAGCAGGTATGAATGTGATTAGAATTGCAGAGTCTACCTGGAGTACGCTGGAACCTGCAGAAGGGACATATAATTTTGAATATATTGATGAGATGATTAAAGCCGCAAAAGCTCGTGATATGAAGGTTATAGTTGGAACTCCTACATATGCAATCCCTGCCTGGTTATACCAAAAAGATAATACTGTAATGGTTGTACATGAAGGCAAACATCTTCCATATGGCGCAAGACAAATAATGGATATAACAAATCCTACTTACAGGGAAGCGGCAGAAAAAGTCATAAGAAAGCTTATGGAGCATGTGGCAGGATATCCAAATGTGATAGGTTATCAGATTGATAATGAGACCAAGCACTATGATATCTCCGGAGAGAAAGTTGAAGAGATGTTTAAAAAATATCTCATGGATAAATTCGGAACAGTAGATAAATTTAATAGTGCTTATGTACTTAATTATTGGAGCAATTCAATCGGATCATGGGACAATCTTCCTCCAGTTGAAGGTACTATAAATGGTGGACTTGCTACTGAATTTGGAAAATTTAAAAGAAGCATTGCTGCTGATTTCCTTAAATGGCAGAGAGCTATAGTTGACGAATATAGAAGACCTGATCAGTTTGTGACACATAATTTTGATTTTGAATGGAAAGTAGGAGAGGGCGAAAAGGGAATTCCGCACTCATTTGGTGTTCAGCCTGGAATAAATCATTATGAAGCATCAGATGCTGTTACTATTGCTGGAACTGATATTTATCATCCAACCCAGGATAATCTTACAGGCGCTGAAATAGCATATTGTGGAGACTCAATAAGGAGTTTAAAGGACGATAATTATCTGCTTCTTGAAACTGAGGCGCAGGCTTTTAAAGAGTGGACCCCATATCCGGGCCAGCTAAGACTTCAGGCATATAGCCATATAGCAAATGGAGCGGTCTCTGTTTTGTACTGGAACTGGCATTCTATTCATAACAGTTTTGAAACCTATTGGAAGGGTGTTCTTAGCCATGATCTTGAAAGCAACCCCGTTTATGAAGAGGCATCAATTATTGGAAAGGAATTTTCAAAATACGGGGAGATAATTGGTGGCATTAAAAAATATAATAAGGTGGCGCTTATAGTAGACAATCAAAGCATGGATGCCTTTAAATGGTTTGGAATAAGTGATACATGTTCATATACAGATATTGTCAGATGGATGTATGATTCCTTGTATGAACTTAATATAGAGTGTGATGTTATTGATGTTCATAAGTGTGAGAAGATTTCTCTAAACAGATATGAGACTATAATTACTCCGGCTCTTTACTCGGCAAGTCAGAATCTTATTGATAAATTAAAAGTGTTTGTGCAGGATGGAGGAAGGCTTATAAGTTCATTTAAATCATTTTTTGCAAACGAAAATCTTACCGTTTATCCAGATAAACAGCCCCATGGATTAACTGATGTATTTGGAATTTCTTATAATCAGTTTACAGAGCCTGGAACTGCAACAATTGACGGAGAAGAGATCAGATACTGGGCAGAACTTGTTAATGTAAAAGAAGCTGAAATTTTTGCAAAATATGAGCATAAATACTGGGGAGAATATGCAGGTATAACATATAATAAATTTGTAAAGGGTGATGCCTGGTATATTGGATGTTTTACATCAAAGGAAGAGCTTAAAAAGATTTATAAAAAAGCTTTTAGTATATCAGAAGATGATCCAAAATGGCCTTTAATAGTCAGAAGTGGAATAAATCCTTCAGGTGAGAAACTGCATTTTATTTTTAACTATAGTCAGAACGAAGAATCAATTATCTGCAAATATGAAAAAGCTATGAATATATTTGATGAGAAGACATATGCAAAAGGTGATAAGATAAGCCTTAGAGACTATAATTTGGTAATTTTGAAAGAAGTATAAAACATTGGTTAGATTAACTATAGTT
>JAILEJ010000109.1 GCA_024688095.1 Butyrivibrio sp. | reverse complement strand
ACCAGCCTCTTCACTTCCTGCATAATGTTCATCATATCCCATGATTACAACATAATCTGCTACAGTTCCCTGTTCCTCAAGATCATAGAAATCATTGAAATTCATTGGTACATAATTATCTATAGAAAGAACTAATCCGTTTGCTCTGCATGCAATAGATATTTCACGTATAAACTCAATATATGACTGTGCATATGATGAATCTATTGATTCAAAATCAATGTTTATACCATCAAATCCATAAGTTCCTGCCTGGTCAATAAGATTAGTTATAAGTGTCTGTCTTGATGATGCATGTGAAAGAATTTCCTGTGTTGAAACTCCTTCCGGACCTGTAAAGTTATCAACAAGCGCCCACACTTCAAGACCAAGCGCATGTGCTTTTGTTACATAGTCTGATGATGCATAGCTTCTGATATTTCCAAGATTGTCACTTAGTGCATACCATGTAGGTGATATAACATTAAGTGATTTTGTTGCAGCTACAAGGCTTTCCATTGAATCATTTCCACCTTCACCGCCTATGGCATTAAATCCCATATTTATTTTGTAATCTCTTGTTAGAGATGTATATTCCGGTTCAACATAAACCGCTTCATGTGTAGGTGTTACTGTCTGAATATTATCAAGTCTCTTATTTTCGATATATCCTATAAGACCTCTTGCAGTTTCTACCTTTGTCCAGGTTTCCATTTCTTCGAGCACTATTACTGTTTCTTCAGCTTCTACGCTCTCAAGGATTTCACTCTTTACTCCGCCTTTTATTCTTAGCTTTGTGTCCTTGTTTACAGTAGCCTGAGTCTGCTCATTCCAGGCATTTACAATGTAAACATAGGATGGTGAATCAAAACCTTCAAAAGTAAAATCTGTATATTTTTGTACATATGGAAGAGCAACATAAAGAATATCACCATCATAATAAGATATGGTATATTCAAGGCTCTGCTCATCCGCTCCATTAACTGTATAAGAATTTGTCCCTATAACCGATGAAATAATTTCTGTTGGTGTTGTATAGACTAATATTCCATCCTCTGTTCCACAATAAAATCTATCATTTAAATATGTCTGCACATTGTTAAAGTCCATATAATAAACGCCATCTGTATTTCTGGCAAACACTTCAAGCTTTTCTGTTCCAAGAACAATTGGAATATCTTCACTTGAGGTTACTCCAAAGTAAGAACTGAAATCTGCTATATCATTACTATATGAAAACTTCTGAACAAATTGCTGTCCAACATATATAATTCCAATTAATATAATAATGGCGATTATAAAAATCACCGGTAATACTTTTTTCTTCATCAATAAAGCTCCTTACTGCATTTCTCAATCGCCATATATTATACCAAACTATTGACTTAACGTCATTATAAACTCTTTTTTAATGTATTCCTATTTCCAATGAACTTAAGGCGGGATCCTCTATGTTTCATTATTTTTATGACTGATTTTGAACCTGGGAATACGTTAACCTTGACCAAAAGGAAATGATAAATTCCATGTTCTAAATAACGTTAATAAAAAGATGCATCGACAGTACCTTTACTATATGTACTGTTTTTTATGCAAATATTTACACAATGTACACCACATATAGTATAATATAATTAATAAAAAAACTGTTTTGATTGTTTAAAAAAATAGGGAATTTAAGTGATTCCTAAGTGAAATTGACTATTTCACCACTTGTAAGACATCTCACATAGAAGTTGTGAGACTATTTTATAAGTAAATAATTTTAAACTATCTGCCTCCTTTCCGATACTAAAATATCGTCGAGGCATCTCGCAAGAAAAGAGTTTATATCATAATCAAATTTTTTGCAACAGTTTTTTTCAATTTTTATTATAAAATATATATAAAATTTATTTTGAAGCCGATACATCTATTGACATTAATATTTCAATAATTTAGTATATCCATAATTCAAAAGTAAGGGAGGTGCTCACTATGAAGATAGAAAGAGTCAACGAACACCAGATTCGCTGTACACTAACCAGAGAGGACCTTGCTAACAGGCAGATTAAGATAAGCGAACTTGCTTATGGAACTGATAAAGCAAAAGATTTGTTTCGCGACATGATGCAGCAGGCTAGTTTTCAATTTGGTTTTAATGCTGAGGATATTCCTCTGATGATAGAAGCTATTCCAATAAATGCTGAATGTATCGTTTTGATTATTACTAAAGTAGATGATCCCGAAGAGCTCGATACACGTTTTTCAAACTTCTCTCCATCTGTAATTGATGGCGATGAAGAAACTGATGATTCTTTTGATTCATCAGATGATGTTATGGGATTATTCAAGAAATTACAGCAAGACGATGGTTCATCTGCCTCTACCCAAGGTAATGTTCGTAAGAATAGTAAATCTGGAAATATTACAATTAGTGATGAAGCCTTTTCAGGTTCTTCACAGACATTTATATTTGATGCGCTTTTTGATGTTACCAGAGCTTCTGAAGCTTTAAATGACGGATTTAGCGGAAGAAATTCACTTTATAAAAATGATAGTACCGGAAAGTATTATCTTGTTGTTAATAAAGATGATCTTGATGCAAAGACTTTTAGCAAAATCTGTTTTATTCTTTCAGAATATGGCAGCAACGGCAAAACCAATGGTGTTTCACAGCATTATCTCGAAGAACATTTTGATCTTGTTATTCAGGATGACGCATTACAAAAACTTAATTTTATTAAATAAAATTTTTATTGATAATTTAACATTATTGATATATGATATTTTTATAACAAAGTCAGTAATGGCAAATACTGATATTTAATATTTGTTATCTATATTTTATTTAATTCAGGAAGGAGATTTTTTATTATGGCATACGTTATTAATGATTCTTGCATCAGTTGTGGTTCATGTGCTGGTCAGTGTCCTGTTTCAGCTATTTCACAGGGAGATAGCCAGTTTGTTATCGATGCTGATACATGTATTGATTGCGGTTCTTGCGCAGGTCAGTGCCCTGTTGGAGCTATTACACAGGGATAATTTTTATCTGAAAATAATTAAGGGTGTAAACCACTTGGTTTACACCCTTTTTTATTATGATTATCTCTTTTATTTACTTCTTTTATTTGTTTGATTTTTTCCGCTACTGATTATCTTTTTTCTCTTTCAAGATTAGCAAACTTAGTATATTCAGGAAGCCACAAAAGACTTACAGTTCCAATAGGGCCATGTCTTTGCTTTGCTATAATTATATCCGCAACGCCCTTTTTTTCCGTATCTTTATTATAGTAATCATCGCGATATATGAACATAACCATATCAGCATCCTGCTCAATCGCTCCGGATTCTCTAAGATCCGAAAGCATTGGTCTATGGTCTGGTCTCTGCTCAACAGCTCGAGACAGCTGAGATAGTGCAATAATCGGAACATCAAGTTCTCTGGCAAGAGACTTTAATGATCTTGAAATCTCAGAAATTTCCTGCTGTCTTGATTCTGAAGATTTACCACCACTGCCGCTCATCAGCTGTAGGTAATCGATCATTATAATCTTAAGATCATGGTCCATTTTATATTTTCTACATTTTGAACGAAGCTCCTGAATAGTTATACCAGGAGTATCATCTATAATTAGATTTGATCCTCCAATAACATCAGCACTTTCAATAAGTTTTTCCCAGTCCATATCAGACATATTACCAGTCCTCATGTGCTGTGAATCTACGTGTGATTCCATTGATAAAAGTCTGTTTACAAGCTGTTCCTTTGACATTTCCAGAGAGAATATCGCAACTGTTTCACCCTGATGAAAAGCCATATATTCTGCAATATTAAGAACAAAAGCTGTTTTTCCCATGGCAGGTCTTGCTGCAATAAGAACAAGGTCAGATGGCTGCATTCCGGATGTCTGATAATCAAGATCAGTAAAGCCTGTAGGAAGTCCTGTAACTGATCCCTTCATCTTACTGGCAATCTCAATCTTATTAAGTGCATTCATTACGACTTCACTTATTGGTGTAAACTCTCCGGAATTTCTATTCTGAGTTACCTTAAAAACCTTCTTTTCAGTTTCATTTAGGATTCCTTCAAGATTATCTGAATTTGTATAGCAGGATTCAATTGTATCCTGACTTACATGTATAAGTTTTCTAAGTGTGGATTTCTCTGCAACAATATTGGCATAATGTTTTACATTTGCAGAGGTTGGCACTGCCATTACAAGGTCAGAAATATATTCAACACTTGATATCTGCGGCGGTGCATTTTTTTCTCTTAATTTATTCTGAAGTGTTACAGGATCAACTGCAGTTCCTTCCTTGTTAAGTTCAAGGATTGTATCAAACAGAAGCCCCAACTGATTATTATAAAAATCTTCCCCCCTGATAATTTCAGATGCTATTTCAATAGCATCTTTATCAAGTATCATGGCACCAATTACTGATTGCTCAGATTCAAGGCTGTTAGGGGCAGACCTTTTGAGATTTTCATCTGCCATATTATATAAATCCTATCTTTTAATTTTTTTCTGAAACATGTACTCTAAGCGTTGCAGTAACCTGTGGATGAAGCTTTACAGGTACATCAGTATATCCAAATGCCTTTATAGGTTCTGCTAACTGAATTTTCTTTTTATCAATAGAAAAACCTAGCTGATCCTTTGCAGCTGTTGCAATTTCTTTTGAGGATACAGATCCAAATACTCTTCCGCCTTCGCCTGCTTTCATTGATACTTCTACAGATTTTTCTGCAATCTTTTTTGCAAGCTCCTGCATTTCTTCCAGAAGTTCCTGAGCTGCCTTTTCGTCTCTCTTCTTCTGATTCTTAAGTTCATTTAAATTTTTCTGGTTTGCTTCTACTCCAAGCTTTTTGGGAAGTACGAAATTTGTTGCATAACCATCGCTTACATTAACTATTTCACCTTTTTTTCCAAGTGATTTTACATCTTCAAGTAATATAATTTTCATATCATCCTCCATTAAATTTCTATCATTTAAGTTCTCCGCCTTCTATCATCTTATCAAGTACATCTTTTATCTTAGCGAGTGCATCATAAACTGTTATATTTTCCAACTGCGCACCAGCCACATTTATGTGACCACCTCCGCCAAGCTTTTCCATGATAAGCTGGACATTCACTTCATCTATTGATCTTGCACTTACATATATCTGACCCTGATATTCTGTACATACAAAACTTGCTTTTACACCTTTAATATTAAGAAGTTCATTTGCTGCCTGCGCACCAACAACAGTTGGACTTGAAGCCTCTTCGCCAATACATATGGAAAGTGCATACACGCCTCTATAAATCTCTGCCTGACTTACAGCATCTGCTTTCGCCTTATAATCATTAGCTTCTTCTCTAAAGAGCTTTCTTACTCTTGTAACATCTGCTCCGTTTCTTCTAAGAAAAGCTGCTGCTTCAAAAGTTCTAACACCTGTTTTGTTGTTAAAATTATTTGTGTCAACAACGATTCCAGAATACAGACTATCTGCTTCCTCTGTATGAATCTTAACTGATTCTCCAATATATTGAAGTATTTCTGATACCATTTCACACGCACTTGATGCATAAGGCTCAACATATGAAAGAGTAGCATTCTCGATCACTTCAGAGCCCTGTCTGTGATGATCAAATACAACTATGGACTTACACATTTTAAGAAGTTCAGGACATTCTGTAATGCTTGGTTTATTTACATCAACTACAACAAGAACTGTATTGTCTCCTGCAATCTCCATTGCCTGCTGGTTATTAAGTATCATATCCTCTTCATATTCAGGATTTTCTCGGAACAAATCTACAAGAGGCTTCATTGAATTTGTAGTGTCACTTAAAACAATATGACATTTTCTGTTAAGCGTCTTAGCCACTCTGTAAATACCAACAGAAGCACCAAAGCTATCTGCATCACCAAGCCTGTGCCCCATTACTATTACAGTATCTTTGGAGGTTATTATTTCTTTAAGCGCATGCGCCTTAACTCTTGCCTTAACTCTTGTACTCTTTTCAACCTGCTGGCTCTTTCCACCATAATAGATTACATTTTCGGGATTCTTAACAACAGCCTGATCTCCGCCTCGTCCAAGTGCGAGATCAATTGCATTTCTTGCAAATTCATAATTCTGTGCATATGAAAGACCACCAATTCCCATACCAATACTAAGTGTAACAGCCATTTCATTACCAATATTTACTGTTTTTACATCTTCAAGAATATCAAATCTTGCTTCCTGAAGCATTTGGCATGCTTTTTTAGGCATTACTACAAAGTACTTATCTTTTTCAATTTTCTTGGAAATTCCATCACAGGATGCGATATATTTATTTATCTTTCTATCAATCAAAGCAGTTAAAAGAGATCTTCTTACTACTTCTACACTTTCAAGCGCTTCGTCATAGTTATCCAGATAAATCAGACCTGCTGCCAGACTCTGACTATCAACTTCCTGAAGAGCAAGCTTAAGTGCTGTTTCATCAAACATATAAACAGCAATCAGATATCCCTGATATCCTTCAGCTTCTATAATATCGCTATTTTGAGCCATTTCAGTAAGAGGAATTTTCTTCATCTTCATTACATAAAAGTTCTCTTCGTATTCGATATCAAGCTGCACTCCATCATCAGATTTTGGAAGTTTATCAGCTGTAACTGCCGGAAACAGTGTGGTTATAGACTTCCTATAGCCTTTTTCCTTATGTATTACTCTTTCAAAAGCTGCATTAGTCCATATCACTCTTCCAGAATCATCCAAAAGGGCATGGGGAAGTTCTAATTCTCTAAGAAGTTTTTTCTGTATTTGCCCATATTCCGTTGCAAAGCTGACAAGCTCATTTATAATAATTGGCCTGTTGTAAAAATATAAATATATTATGGCTATGAAATATAACAGATCAAACGCAACCATTATAAGACCGGCGGTTATATCTGCCGTAAAAACAGCCACTGTTACAAAAAGAACAATTATTCCCAGATAAATAAACACCTGAAGAAAAGTTTTTAATCTGCCTTTTAGTTTAATTCTTGGTTTTTTTGACATTTTGTAACCCCTTTTTTGTAATACAATTCACAACAATTTAAACCAATAGCACTCACATTTTATTATACCACAAAGCGAATAGTAAAATGCAATTTACTTACATTTGAGGGACTCAAGTGATTATAAATCAGTTCTTTTTATGGTGATTATTTTACTATTTCAGCACCAGCCTTTAAATAAAAAAAGAGATAACACCCGAAGATGTTATCTCTCTATAATTACTAAATTATTCAGCCTCGTATGGCATGAGAGCGATGTGTCTAGCACGCTTTACAGCAACTGTAAGCTCTCTCTGATGCTTTGCACAGTTTCCTGTGATACGTCTTGGAAGAATCTTTCCACTTTCAGAAACAAACTTCTTTAACTTAGCAACATCCTTATAGTCAATT
>JAILEJ010000034.1 GCA_024688095.1 Butyrivibrio sp. | reverse complement strand
TGCAACAAGAGGTGCAGATGAAGGAGCCGGTGAAATTTATATCGATGATGAGGCAATTGCTCTTGCAGGATCTGCAGCATCAAGCGCAGCAGCATCAAGTGCAGCCAGAGCAGCATTTGACCTTGTAAATCAGCAGAGAGCTTCAGCAGGACTTGGAACACTTACATGGAGTGATGGACTTGCTAGTGCAGCACTTGTTAGAGCTCAGGAAATAGTTGGTACATTCTCACATACAAGACCTGATGGATCAGCATGGTATACAGTAAACAGTAGTATTATGTATGGTGAAAATCTTGCTAAGTTGTATAATTCAGCTGATGGTGTTGTAGCAGCGTGGATGGCAAGCCCTACACATGCAGCAAACATTATGGATGGTGGATTTAAGACAATGGGTATTTCAGTTTACCAGACAGAAGATGGTAGCTGGTACTGGGCACAGGAATTTGGATATTGATACTTATATAGCGAATATAAGCTGTCACACATAGTGTGGCAGCTTTTTTTATTATAAAAATTTAAACATAAAATTTAAGGCATAAATAAAAACTATCGCAAAATGCGATAGTTTTTTTAAAATTAAATATTGGTAAAAGTCCCTGAACTGAAAAGCACTCGCACTGAAGCTTCGAACTCTTTATCGGTTCTGGATTTTCTTATATCCTTGATCTTTTTTTCATCGTTTGGAAAGAAGATTGACATATAGTTCCAAAGTTCTTTCATTCTGTTTACAGCAATTATATTTCCTGGCATTGTATCAAGATATTCGTGATATAAAAGTTCATGAAAATTTTTCAATTCGTCTTTGTCTATAGAAAGTCCGCCTTTGTACCTTCTTATAAGTGCAGGATCTGCAAGGAGTCCTCTTCCGATCATAACTGATTCAATAGTAGGAAAGGCTTTTTCAAACAACCTGATGTCTTCAAGAGTCTTTAGATCTCCGTTATAACATAACTTATGTCTGGAAATTCTGACAGCTTCATCAAAAGCATCCAAATGAGGCTTTCCACGGTACATTTCCTTTCCGGTTCTGGGATGAACGATTATTTCAGAGATTGGATATTTATTATATATTTCAAATATATGATTTACCTCATCGGGAGACTTGATTCCTATGCGGGTCTTGATAGATAACTCTATAGGAGTATTCTTTAAGCCTTCGAAAATTTCATCAAGAAATCTGTCGAGATCATCAGGTACTGAAAGAAAACCGGCACCTCTTTTTTTGGCAACAACCGTACCTGCTGGGCATCCTAAATTAAAATTTATCTCTTTATAGCCAAGTGATGATAGTTCTTTTGCAACCCGGATAAATGCCCTGGGTTTATTACTCAGTATCTGAGGAATGGCATTTATGTCTGTATTATTTTCCGGAGAAATATCCTGTTTTTCTTTGACTTTAAGATGAACGCCTTCATGAGCAGCAACAAATGGCATATAATATTTGTCGATGTTGCCAAAGCAATTATTGTGTATATTTCTGTATGTATAACCTGTTATTCCCTCCATAGGGGCAAAATAAAAATTAAGCATAATGCGATTCTATCATTAGAAGAACTTTAATTCAACGGAATTATTTTTGGAAAAATTATTCGGTCGCATCTTTCAGATACGGTTCAATCTGTAAAAGAATATTGTTGAGTTCATCATACGTATAATCTTTGATATCAAGAGTATCATTCATTTTAGCGATAGCATCTGAAAGGTTATTTATAAAAGAAATATTATCGTTTATATTTTGTTTTAAATTATCTCTGTCATTGTTGCATTTTGAGTAGAGATTTTTTAGAAGGATATTCTGATCGGCAATATTAGTGATAAGAGGTCTGATCTGTTCGCGAACTTCTTCAGAGATACTTATTTTCTGTTCATTATTTATCTCTTCATCTGATTCGCTCACGGAATCCTGGAGAGCAGCTGCGGCATCTGCTTCAGCCTGGATTTTGGCCTTTTCTTCTTCAAGCAATGCCTTTCTGTTCTCAAAATTTTCGCGTGTTTTGCTTTTGTCAGAAAGCATTTTATAATATTGACGATTAAAATCCTCTTTAGCCTTTTCGAGAGCGTTTTCATAATTCTGCTTTTCGAAAAGTATTGTATGAAGTACTTCTTCATGCTGACTTTGCTGAACTGACAGTTCGTTAAAAGAACCCTTAAGTGTAGCAATCTCTTCCTGAATGCTGCGAGAAAGGGCATTGTAATTATTTATGGATTCCAAAAATCCAGCGCCGGCTTCACCTGCTTTTGTAGCTTCGATTGATGCACTTAGAGATAAAAGATTTATCTGACTTGCATATTCGGATAATTTATCAAAGCTTTGCTCGAGAGTAATTATTTTGTTCTTTAATTCTATCTGAGATGCATCTGCGGCAGTTATGCTTTGTGATAAGCTTGCAACATCAGGTGAATCAATTATTACAGGTGTTTCAATCTCAATTAATTCAAGTTCCGGAATGGTTTTTACAGGAACAGGATTGGTCTGAACCTGAGCACTTTGCTTTGGTGGAGCTGGTTTGATATTTTCTTCTGTACAATTATCATATAGCTTTTTTAATATCTTGGTTAGATAATCCAGATTACTAATTATTGCAGCAGTCTGAGCAAGATTTAAAACAATCGAGTCAAGATTGCGTATGATATCCTGATCATTGGAAAGTACATTTTGAAGCTCATTTTCTACAAAAAGCTTACTTTCGTTATCTGCGTTGATTTTTTCCTGCATTTTGGCAGTATGTTCTTTTAAAAAGCCATAGGTTTCCTTTATAGGGAAAAGAATGTCTGATATTTCCTCTTCATCAGTATTTGGATGAGGTTCATTTAATGATGTATAAGTCTTTTTAAATAAAGCCAATTTAAAGACCTCCAATTCAGGAATTAATTAGAACAGCACAGACTATACCTTTATCAGGTCTGATGTTTTTGTACTGAGTATTATTTACAACAATTCCGGAGTGCACAGTCGAAATGCCAGACATACTTCTTAAAAAACGGTCTAAACCTCGATTCTTAAAAAGGAAATTATGCTTGTACTGATTATTTATTGTAAAAATAAATTCAGGAGTTTCTGAATATTTTTTTATCATATTGATAAGATCAAGATCTTTACCACGATATATGTTTAGTCTGCCAATATTGGTTTTTATTACTGCATAAAAACCGGAATTTTCATAGATATGACCATTAATGCTGATCAAAGGCTTTGTACCATACAGACTCCCTCCTAACAGAGGAACATTAAATTTGGAAAGAGTGGTATGAAGTGTAGTTGTCAAAACATATTCATTTCCGGAACAAAATTCAAGGCAGATTGTATTATCAGGCTGTGCACCAACTTCTTCAAGACTTTTATGCAGTTTTGATAAATTGGATATAGGATATGTAAAAAGATTATCTATTAATCCAATACTTATACAAAAATCTGTATCAAAAGCTATGACTTCAAGCCCATAGTCACTGTAAAGGCTCTCGTGATAGTACACTCCGCATATACCAACTATTGAAATTCCGGGATAATTTTTATTTAAAATAGAAGATACGGATAAAAGTGATTCTGAAGTTGTAATAAACAGTATGAAGCTGGCGTCACGAATATTGGCAGTAGCTTCATTTACTGCAACAGCGATATTTTGATTACCACTTCTGCCCACAGTTACACGCATTTCACCCTCCGGATGTTTTTTTCTTAAGATAATTTTAAATGAATTTGAGTATATAATCAACTTTCTGATTGTTAGAAAAGACATATTGGTATAAAATTATACATTGATTGGGTATAGCTTAATAGTGAGCTGCCCACTTAAGGAGGATATTATGAAAAAGAGACTTTTAGGTACACTACTTGCAACAACAATGGTTGTATCACTTGCTGCATGCGGAGATAACCGTAAGAGCGCTGATACGACAGGCGAAGTTCAGACAGAAGAGGCTACAGAAGTAGAAGAAACTGCTGAAACAGAAGAAACAGAGGAGGCTGCAGCAGAAGATGCTTCTACAGAGGATGTTGCCGATTCAGAAGCTTCAGAGGCAGAAGAAACTGCTGAAACAGAAGAGAATGCCACAGAACTTGCTGAAGGTGAATATACTGTTGGTATTTCACAGTTTGCAGAGCATGGTTCACTTGATAACTGCAGAGAAGGATTTATTGAGGGGCTTGCAGAAAATGGTATTGTAGAGGGAGATAACCTTACAATTGATTTCCAGAATGCACAGGCTGATACAGCTACAGCAAGCCAGATTTCAGATGCATTTGTAGGTGGAAGTGTTGATCTTATTTGTGCAATAGCAACTCCAAGTGCAATGAGTGCATATAATTCAGCCAAAGATACAGAAATTCCTGTTATATATACAGCAGTATCAGATCCTGTTGGTGCTGAGCTTGCAGCAGAAGATGGAACACCTGTTGGAAACATTACAGGTACATCAGATGCACTTGCTGTTACAGAACAGCTTGAGATGATTAGAACAATTCTTCCTGAGGCTACAAAAATTGGTATTATTTATACAACAAGTGAAGCTAATTCAGTAAGTACAATTGAGCAGTATAAAGAATATGCGGCTGATTATGGTTTTGAAATTGTAGATACAGGTATTAATACACTTGCTGATCTCGATATGGCAGCTTCAGATATGGCTTCTAAGGTTGACTGTATTAATAACCTTACAGATAACACTGTTGTATCAGGTCTTCAGACAGTAATAAATGCAGCAAACAATGCAGGAATCCCTGTATTTGGTTCTGAGGTTGAACAGGTTAAGGCTGGATGTCTTGCAGCTATGGGACTTGATTATTATCAGCTTGGTATTCAGACTGGTGAGATGGCTGCTTCAGTTCTTAAGGGCGAAGTAAGTGCTTCAGAGCTTGCTTATCAGGTAATTGATGAACCAAGTCTTTATGTTAATACAGCAGCCGCAGAAAAGATTTCTCTTGAACTTGATGCTGACTATGCTGCAACAGCTGCAGAAACATTTGATACTATTACAGTAGAGTAATAGTTTTTATAAGAGGTACAACCCCCTTCCTCAGGAAATAACAAGGGAGGGGGATTTTTATTTATTTACATTATGGAGGTTACATAAAGCGTGGCTTTACTTATTAGTGTTCTTGAACAAGGGCTTATATATGGAATAATGGCTCTTGGAATGTATATAACCTATAAAATTCTTGATTTTCCAGATATGACAGTTGATGGAGGTTTTCCATTTGGAGTTGTGCTTGCTGTAGTTATGATAAGGGCAGGTGTTGCACCAATATTGACACTTCCAATATGTTTTTTGGCAGGCTGTCTTATTGGTACAATAACAGGATTTATAAATGTGGTTTTTAAAGTCAGAGATCTGCTTGCCGGAATAATCATGATGACTGCACTATATTCTGTTAATCTTAGAATTGCAGGAAGAGCAAACCTTCCAATGTATGATTACTATACAATTTTTGATAATAAGTTTTTGGATAGTATTTTCACAAATGGACCGCTTTCTTTTTTGGTATCATTTAGAACAGTGATAGTTCTTCTTGTAATCATGATTGTTGTAAAGGTGGCACTTGACTGGTATCTGAATACAAAATCAGGTTTTATGCTAAGAGCTGTAGGTGATAATGATGCGCTCGTAACATCTATGGGTGTAAATAAAGGTATGGTAAGGATAACAGGTCTTGCAGTAGCAAATGGTCTTGTTGCACTTAGCGGAAGCATTTATGCGCAGCAACAGGGATATTTTGATGTTTCCATGGGTACAGGAACAGCAGTTGTTGGACTTGCCAGTGTAATTATTGGAACAAGCCTTCTAAAGAAGGTTAGTTTTTTCAGAGTAACGACAAGTGTTGTAATAGGTTCTATTATATATAAGGGCTGCGTTGCACTTGCAATAAAGGCAGGATTGCAGTCTACAGATTTAAAACTTGTTACTGCAGTTTTGTTCCTCGTAATTTTAATAGTAACTATGGATAAGAAGAAAAAGGTCAAAGGATAAGAGATATGCTGGAATTAAAAAATATATGTAAAATTTATAATTCAGGCTCAGTAAATGAGATGTGTCTCTTTGATGACTTTAATCTTACTGTCCCTGATAAACAGTTTGTAGCTGTTGTTGGAAGTAATGGTTCCGGAAAGACATCCATGCTGAATGTAATATGTGGAAGCATTGATGCAGACAGAGGAGATGTTATTGTTAACGGAACAAATATAAATAGCAAGAGAGATTTTGAAAGACATAAGATAATCGGAAGAGTGTATCAGGATCCAAGTAAAGGAACCTGTCCAAGTATGAATATCTTAGAAAACATGTCAATAGCAGATAATAAGGGGAAACCTTATAATCTTGGGCGTGGTGTTAATAAACAGCAGGTGGAAAGATATAAGGAAATGCTTTCTCAGCTTGGACTTGGCCTTGAAGATAAGATGTATACTCAGGTTGGTTCTCTTTCAGGTGGACAAAGGCAGGCTCTTGCCTTACTTATGTCAACAATGACACCGATACAGTTTTTAATCCTTGATGAGCATACTGCTGCACTTGATCCCAAGACAGCGGACATTATAATGGAGCTTACAGAGAAAGTAGTAAGAGAAAAAGAACTTACAACAATAATGGTCACCCATAATTTACGTTATGCGGTAGAATATGGTGACAGAATAATAATGATGCATCAGGGAAAGGCAATTCTCGACAGAGAAGGAGATAGTAAAAAGAGTATCAGCACTGAAGAAATCATGAAAGTGTTTAATGAAATCAGTGTTGAATGTGGAAACTAAAATTTTTATAAATGTAAGTGATTACATTTCTCTTTTTTACTTGCCATAAAATAGAATAGGTATTAAAATACAAAATGGTGTGACAAAAATTTATCATTTAATAATTCGTTCACATCAGGCTGCGTTTTTTGCAGGAGGTTTTTAGGTTTTAATGAAGTTAGTAATTATATGTCTGATAATATTGTTGGTTTTGGCAGTTTTGTATCTGCTTATGTTGATGCCTAGAATGATTGGAAAGCCGTCGGACAGAGAATATTTTGCAAAGTTTTTGTATGCACACAGAGGACTTCATGACAATAAAGCCGAAGCTCCGGAGAATTCAATGGCTGCATTTAGAAAAGCAGTTGATGGCGGCTATGGTATAGAACTTGATGTACAGCTTACCAAAGATAATATTCCTGTTATTTTTCATGATTATGAACTTGCCAGAATTGCAAGGTATGAAAAAGGTAAAGAGCCGCAGGATGCTGTGAAACTGGATGACGGTAGTATCGGAGTAAAGGGAAAGGTATGTGATTATACATACGATGAGCTATTAGAATTTCATCTTCTAAATTCCGATGAGAAAATTCCCAAGTTTACAGATTTTCTTGAAATGGTATCCGGAAAGGTACCACTCATAATTGAATATAAAATTGAGTTCAAGGATGTTTCTGTATGCAGGATTGCTGATAGGATTTTAAGAGATTATAAAGGAAAATATTGTATAGAATCATTCAATCCGCTTGGTGTTTTGTGGTATAGAAAGAATCACACAGAGATAATGAGAGGACAGCTTTCAGATGTTTTCTATAAGGAAGACCCTGTTCATTATAGAAAACCATTATATTTCCTGCTAAGTAATCTAATGTTTAACTTTCTTACAAAGCCGGATTTTATAGCTTATAATCAGCAGTTTGAAAATGCTCTTGCAAGGCGTATATGCAGATATCTTTATAAAAATATTGCTGCGGCATGGACTATTAAAAGCCAGGAGAATCTTGAGGCTAATAAAGATAAATTTGATATCTTTATTTTTGACAGTTTTATTCCTAAAAATGGTCCTCATACAATATAATTTGATCGCTAATAGAGCTATGAATAATGATTTTGATAATTAACCACAGAAACATAATATAATGTTTGGCTGGTAATTATAAATGTAACTAATGAAAGGATTTTGCCGTGCAAAAGCGGTAAAGAAAGGTAAAGTTAAGTTATGGCGAATAAGTGGGTTTATACTTTCAAAGAAGGTAACATGACAATGCGTAATCTTCTTGGTGGTAAGGGTGCAAACCTTGCTGAGATGACAGAAATTGGTCTTCCAGTACCACAGGGATTTACAATCACAACTGAGGCTTGTACTCAGTACTATGAAGATGGTCGCAAGATCAATGATGAAATAATGGCTCAGGCAATGGAAGGTGTTGCTTGGATGGAAGAAGTAAACGGAAAGAAGTTTGGCGATCTTCAGAATCCTCTTCTCGTTTCTGTTCGTTCAGGTGCTCGTGCATCAATGCCTGGTATGATGGATACAATTCTTAACCTTGGTCTTAATGATGAAGTAGTTGCAGCTATGATCAAAGGAAATCCAGATCCTGCATTTGAGCGTTTCGTATATGATTCATACAGACGTTTCATTCAGATGTTCTCTGATGTAGTTATGGAAGTTGGTAAGAAGTACTTTGAACAGCTTATCGATAAGATGAAAGAAGAAAAGGGTGTTAAGTTTGACGTTGAACTTACAGCAGCTGATCTTAAAGAGCTTGCTACACAATTCAAGGCTGAATATAAGAAGCAGCTTGGTCAGGACTTCCCTTCAGATCCTGTTGAGCAGTTAAAGCTTGCTATCGAAGCTGTATTTAGATCATGGGATAACCCACGTGCAAACGTATATCGTCGTGATAATGATATCCCTTATTCATGGGGAACAGCTGTTAACGTAATGCCTATGGTATTCGGTAACTTAAATGATCAGTCAGGTACAGGTGTTGCATTTACTCGTGATCCTGCTACAGGTGAGAACAAACTTATGGGTGAGTTCCTTATCAATGCACAGGGTGAAGACGTAGTTGCTGGTGTTCGTACACCTATGCCAATCGCTCAGATGGAAAAAGAATTCCCAGAAGCTTATTCTGATTTCTTAAAGGTTTGTGAGACACTTGAAAACCATTATCATGATATGCAGGATATGGAATTCACAGTTGAAAATAAGAAGCTTTACATGCTTCAGTGCCGTAATGGTAAGAGAACAGCTCAGGCTGCTCTTAAGATTGCTTGTGATCTTGTTGATGAAGGACATAAGACAGAGGCAGAGGCAGTTGCTATGATCGATCCTCGTAACCTCGATACACTTCTTCACCCACAGTTTGATGCTGCTGCTCTTAAAGCTGCTACACCACTTGGAAAGGGTCTTGGTGCTTCACCAGGAGCTGCTGCAGGTAAGGTTGTATTCACAGCTGATGATGCTGAAGAATGGGCTGCAAGAGGAGAAAAGGTAGTTCTTGTACGTCTTGAGACATCTCCAGAAGATATCACAGGTATGAAGGCTGCTCAGGGTATCCTTACAGTTCGTGGTGGTATGACATCACACGCTGCCGTAGTTGCTCGTGGTATGGGTGAGTGCTGCGTATCAGGTTGTGGCGACATCAACATGGACGAAGAAAACAAGAAGTTCACACTTGCTGGAAAAGAGTTCCACGAGGGAGACTTCATTTCAATCGATGGTACAACAGGTAACATTTATGATGGTCAGATCGCAACAGTTGATGCTAAGAT
>JAILEJ010000019.1 GCA_024688095.1 Butyrivibrio sp. | reverse complement strand
CAAAGAGCTTGGAAAGATTGCCTATACCGATCAGCTTACTAAAATATATAACAGATGGGAGCTTGAGAATAAACTGGAAGAGACACTAAAGACAAGTGAAATAAATAATACCCCTTCCTGCCTTATTTTTATGGATATTGATCATTTTAAGAATGTAAATGATACGTATGGTCATGATGCAGGCGATTTAGTATTGCGCTCGTCCGTAGATGTTGTAAAGGAAAACCTTGATTCTAATCATATATTTGGAAGATGGGGAGGCGAAGAATTTATCTATGTTCTTCCTGAAACATCTATTGAAACAGCAATATTATTTGCTGAAAAGCTAAGGGCCATGATTGAAAATTATGATTTTCCTATTGTAGGACATATTACAATAAGCCTTGGTGTAACTGCGTCAAAGCCAGGGGATACAATCGAATCTTTTGTAAAAAGGGCCGATGAAGCCCTTTATACAGCCAAGGAGACAGGAAGAAACAAAGTGGTTTCAAGGCTTTAAATTATATCTTTTTAATTTTTACTTTTTTAGAAATACCTGAAGAATTTAAAAGTTTTTTATAATTTGATAATTTTGACTTTGGAACATTTATTTGAGCTTTTTTATTTATTGCTTTAAAAGCATTTGATTTAATTTGTGATAATTTTTTTCCTTTTATAGTTATTTTCTTTAGCTTTTTACAACCATTAAATGCATTTTCATCTATAGTTTGAACATTTTTTCCTATAGTTAAGCTGGTTAACTTTTTGTTTTTATAAAAAGCCTTTGAAGAAACCTTTACAACAGGTATGGAGCGACCATTATAGCTTATCTTATCAGGTATTTTGCATGAAGAGGCTGATTTCTTGTTATTTTTAATAAGAACTGCACTATATGAGTTGTCAGAGCCATAAATATTGTAGGTTATATTTTTGCTAGTTATATATCCCTGCAATTGTCCATATGTCTCTGTATTTTCAGAGGAACTATCAGTAGAATCTGATACAGTATTATCTTTCAGGATAGTGAAGGTCTCGGAAAAAGTTCCAGTATAGTATCCTAATCCAGTAATTGTAACTGAACCATAGCCGACATTTACATTGTTGGAATAAGAAACTGTATAGTCGGTGCCCTCTGTAAGCGATGTGCCATCTTTTAATGTAACTGTTACTATTGGTTTTATTTCTTTTCCGGTATATGTAAAGAAGTAATTGTCCAAGGCTATATTACAGAAAGATATTTTTGCCTGTATTGTTACGGGGATGACCAGTGTGTCTCCATTAATTGGAGAAGTGTATGTGAGAGTAGTATCTCCAACCTTTTTTGGATAGAGCCATCCGTCTTCGTCGTCTCTGTCAAAAAAATTTGAATCTCCTAATTCAAAATTGTAAGAAAGATCAATATTTATATCAGATATATTGTTACTTGAATTAAATTCAATAATATTTTTTACATCCGGATAGATAATAACAGAGCTTAGGTCTGCTGTTATATTTGTACGACTAGATTCAATCGTGTAATTTGAAAGCAGAGATTTATCTATTGTAACTGCCATTTCACATGTTGAATCATTAGGAACTGTATATGTTCCGGTATCTGAACCAGTTCCAAATACCTGAACCCAATAATCACATTGATTATAGATGACATGTCCTATACCAATTGTAGTATAACCAGTAGAATTACAACTATCATCTACTCCAAGCATATTTCTTCGATGCCCTTGCCAGTCATAGGAAAGGTTTGTTTCCTGCCATGCTGTAAAAACTTCTTCGGCAGAAGTCTGTCCTTTTGCAATGTTTTCTCCCCAGTATGTAGTATCAGGTAGTGTTGCGATTATTTCTGTATCAACATATACACCTGTAGGTCTGCAATGATCATATAAGACTGCAAGTTCAGCAGCCCTTTTCATCGCAATAGCTTCTAATGTATAACTGTAGGTTAATGAACCTACATTGCCCAAAGTCACTACATTTTCATTTTCATCATATGTCCAGGCATTTCCATCAGTTCTAAATGTATTTATCATATCAAGCATGGCTCTGGCTTCAGTCTGTCCATATGTAGCTGTGAAGGTATAATTGAAATTGTCCGCAGCTTTTACATCAACGGAAACAACAGATAATACAAATAACAAAAATAAAATGTGTAAAAATGTAATTCTGGTAACATTAAATAAGCTTTTTGCTTTCATACGTTTCTCCTGGTTATTTTTATCTACGGTCTTTTAGAGGTACAAAGTCCTTATGTTCCCCAACATATTTTGTAGCAGGACGCATGATTCTTCCGTCATAGAGCTTGTTTTCAACATTGTGAGCAACCCATCCGGCAACTCTTGCTATTGCAAAGAGTGGTGTGTATAAGTCTTTAGGTATTCCAAGAAGTTCATAGGCAAATCCGGAATAGAAATCAACATTTGTTGGAAGACTCTTTTTCTTTCTCTCAAAAGTGATTTCGTGAACTGTATCTTCAAATAATTTATAGAAGTTGAATCTGTCTTCACAGTGCTTTTCCTGAGCAAGCTTTTTGGCAAGATCTCTTAAGATTTCAGCACGAGGATCGCTGATGGTATATACTGCATGACCAAAACCATAAACCAGACCTGTGTGATCATACATATTTCCATCCATAATTTCATTTACAACAGCTACAACCTTATCCTTGTCTGTAGTGTATCCGATTTTATCAACAACTTCATCCATCATGTTTGCAACAGAAATGTTTGCACCGCCATGCTTTGGACCCTTTAATGAACCAAGAGAACCGCAGATTGCTGAATACAGATCAGTACCTGTTGAACCAATTACAACATCTGTGAAGGTAGAGTTGTTTCCGCCGCCGTGATCAGCATGAATAAGAAGTATTGCATCAAGAAGATTTGCTTCTCTTTGAGTGAATTTTCCATCAGGTCTAAGGAAACGAAGTATATTCTCTGCAATAGAGAGATCTTTTAAAGCATAATTTATTACTAGGCTCTTATGGAAGGTATCATGCATTTTTGCCTGATATGCATAGAAGGCAAGAGCAGGGAACTTGGCAATCAGATTAAGTCCCTTTCTGACTGTTTCATATACATCGAGATTATCTGGATCGTCATCATAGTTATATAAAGAAAGAGTAAGTGTCTGAAGACGATTCATAAGATTTATTGATGGAGAACGGAGAATCTCATCAACAAGGAATTTATCAGGAAGC
>JAILEJ010000017.1 GCA_024688095.1 Butyrivibrio sp. | reverse complement strand
GGTTTACTGTTTCTTAGATCTCTTTATAATAGCCTCAAGTTCTGCAATCTGTTCTTTGGTAAGTTTCTCATTCTCTAAAAAAGTAAATGCAGCTCCGGCAGTATTCCCACCAAAATAGCTGTTGGCAAAAGCCCTGCTCTTTTCACGCCTTAGTTCATCCCTTCCTTTAGTTGCAGTATAGTGATAGACCCTGCTATCATGTGGATCTACTGTATATGAAAGAAGTCCTTTTTTACAAAGGCGATTGATAAGCACCCTTACCATCCTCTGAGTCATGCTGGATGACTTTGGAAGTCTCTCTGTTATCTCTGACGATGTAAGATCGTGATCACAATTCCACAAAGTCTCCATTACAAGCCATTCGCTCTCACTTGGAAGCATCTCTTCTCTTGGCATATGAACCTCCCACTCTTGTAAACTCCCTCCTGCACTAATAAAAAGAGTGCAGGAAATGGCTAAAATACTCCTTACACTCTTATTATCGGATAACATTAGTTAATTGTTAATAGCTGTTATTAAATTTTTTCAATTTTTCTTCCACTCATGCCGGCTTTGAAAAATGCTGGCTGCTACAATAACAAGAATAATCCCACATAGCACATAGATAACAGGTCCTACTTGGAATGATATCAGATATTTCCCAAACAGTTTAGTCAAACGCATATCCGGAATATCTGTATTCAGCAAGATCGTAATAGGCGTAAGATATCTTATCTGACTCAGTAGGCGCATGCTTGTCGGAACATTGCCGAAAAGATCCAGCAAAATCACAACAAAAATGGTCCCAGCTGCTGTGATAGACCTGTCAAAAAACAGCGACAGAACCATAGTAAGAAGCCCGGTAAGCACACATCCAAGTATGCACACTAAAGAATGCATAAATAGCATCTTCCAGGCTTTTATAGATAACCTGGATAAGGGCATAACCATGTACCACGGAGCATCAAGACCGTGTAGTCCACTAAAAATAACGACAGGGATATGTGCTGCAAGGAGCATAACGACACTTATTACAAGAGAAAAGGCACATCCAGCCGCCAACTTTGCAGCAAGGGTATACCCATGACCAAGCTTACTGGTATAAACAATCGTATCCGTCCTGTTTTCCCTTTCCCCGGCAAAACACTCAGCCAAAAAGACAGCTATCAGCATACAAGTTATTGTCACTGTAAACTGGTAAGTTTCTCTAATGTTCAGCATGTCCCGTGTGCTACGATATATAAAGGGCTTTGTATTTTCTTTTTCCAATTCTGCCCAGTAGTTCTTTTCTTTTTTAGTCAGAAAGAAAGCATCTTCATACTCACTGATTACACGCTCTCTTGTGGCAAAGAATTTTTCTTCGGTCCATTCGTCTTCCTTATCTGAGCTATAGACAATAGAAGTGGGCCTATTGTAACCAAAAATACTCATCGAAAAGAGCTTTGCATATCGCCATAATCCATTGGAATCCGGATTATGATCTTCCCGCATCTCTGAAAAGAACACCTCGTCCATGAGCCTGCCATCCAGAAGATGTTCTGCTTTCCATGCATCCGTTTCAGGATTTTCTGTGAAATATCTCTGCGCTGACGCAAAAAACAGAAACGCTGCTACTGCAGACAAAACAAGCAGTTTCATTCTGGGCGAAAATATCTTTTTGAATTCATAAGAAAACAACGTCATAAACTGTGTCATGAGTATACCCTCGTCTTACTCCCCTATCTTCCAGTAACCTGAAATCTGTCGTAAGAAATCTTCCCAATGATTATCAAAAGCAATGATATAGCAAGATATATTAACGGAGACGCAACATAGGTTGTAATATAGTGCCCGCCAAAGCCTATGAGCCTGTACTCCAGAAGCGACCATATGCTTATCTGGTTAGACGGTATCATGCTCTTCATCTGTGCCAACACCCGGAAATTCGGTGGAATAATTTCCAGCTGTCCAAAGATAAAAATACACACCATAATCCCCATAACTGCAAGACTGTTCTTAACGATCTCAGACATTGCCATGGCAAATGCAGCAAACAGGATCGCAGCACTAACCATAACTATCATCTGCACTGCTATAAACTCTCCAAAAGTGAATGGATAAGCAGCCCATGGAAGCTCCAACTGGACCACACTGTTAAGTCCATTAAGGCCATATAAAACAACAATCAATAGAGTCAACAACGCAGCTGATACAAGACTGCACCCTAATACAACGGACAACCCTGCTGCTATTTTTGTAAAGAATGTTTCCTTTCGACCATTTCTGCAACAAAGCACCAGCTGGTCAGTACGCTGGCGGAGTTCTACTGTAAAGACTGTGGATAGGCATAATGCAGCGATCAACATGATACACATAAGTGTAAGTGACATTCCCTGTGCAAGATTCAATGCTCCCTGAAAGAAACGATATGTGAAAGGAGTCTCTGTTTTA
>JAILEJ010000466.1 GCA_024688095.1 Butyrivibrio sp. | reverse complement strand
TTGTGCAACTATTTCCTCAGCTCTTTTGCCACCAAATCCTACCCATACGTAGGTCCAGGGATCACTTTCATCAGATTCATAAAAGGCAAGTTCTTCAGGAACAATAAGAAAACCATAGCCTGCAGATAGTGGATAATCCTTGCCGCCAAAAGAAAAAAGTCCACTGCCGCTGATTATATAATGAATCATATAATGAGGCTTTATCGCGGGACCAAAAAAGTGTTTTGGAAGCGTTCTGGAAATTCCGCAGCAATACACATATAGGTCATTAAATTCATCTTCTGTAAATTCTAATTTATAAGCTTTTTCCATGAGAATATTTTAACATAAATGAAGCCCATTTGTTGTTTTTTGAAATAATATAAGATACAATAATAAAGGATTTGGTAAAATTTTTTAACTTAGTTTTATCTGATAAATGAAAAGAAATATCTGGCTTTTTTAATTAGAAATTACAAAAGTCATAAGAAGAAATCTATAATATAGAAATAACCTCCAAGGAGAATTAATAGTTCTCCGTTTTTTGAATGTTATTTAGAAAAGGATGTAGAAAGAGGAATAATGGAATTACAGGATTTATTTAATGCCGGTAGTGACATATTGGGAGAAGTAAATAAGGCTGTAGAAACTAACGATTATTCAAATCTGAGTGAGACAATACGAAGAAGAGTTGGAGATGTTAGTGAGCAGATAAAGCAAACTGGCTATACCGGATATGGTTACACAGGAAACCGTAATGGAAATCAGCAGGTAAATAATCAGAGAAATAATCAGGGTAATATGACCCAGAGAATGATGGGAAATACCGGAAGATATCACGCAGCGCCTGTCAGAATGAATTCAACTTCAATGACACCTTTTTTGCAAAGGAAAGTAAGTAGTTTCTCTGGTATTGGCAGAATGGTTATTGGAATAGTTGGTGCAAGTATAAATGGTCTGATTACTTTGTCAATGATACTTGTTGCAACATTAGCTACTGCTGAACTTGGAAGTGCCCTCGGAGTGGCAATTTTCCTTGCAATAATATTTGGTGTTATAACAGGAATATTCAGTGTACAGATTAAGAAAGGTTCTGATTTTAAGAATCTTATAAAGAGATACTACAGATACGGCAAGGCTCTTGGACAGAGTGAATATTTTGATTATGAATCTCTTGCAGCAGCAGTTGGTGAGAAAAAAGAAACAATTAAAAAGGATATTCAGAAGCTTCTGAAAAAGGATATCTTAAGATATGCAAAGGTAGATAACAATAATACCACTGTAATGCTCACAGAAAGTGCTTATAATCAGTACATTCAGGCAGAAACGGCAAGAAAGACCAGAGAGCTTGAAGCTCAAAAGAGTCTTATAAAGGAAGATACTGCTAATCCGAATGAAATTAATATAATAAGAGAAGGAAATGCTTATCTTAAACAGATACGTGAGATTAATGACAGAATTCCGGATACCGATGAAATGTCCAATAAGCTCTATAAGCTTGAAGAGATAATGCATAAGATATTTGATAAGGTAAAAGCGGATCCAAAGTGTGAAGATGATCTTCATAAATTTATGAATTATTATCTTCCAACAACGACTAAGCTTTTGAATGCATATATTGATCTGGATAATCAGCCGGTTAAGGGAGACAATATTGCACAGGCAAAGCATGAAATTGAAGATGCTATGGATACAATAAATATGGCGTTTGAGAATCTTCTGGATTCATTGTTCCAGGATATGGCATGGGATATTTCATCAGATATATCAGTAATGAAGACAATGATGGCACAGGATGGACTTACTGAAGACAATAAAATGAAAGTTAAAGTTCCGGTTGATAGATAAGGGAAAGAAAGGGAGAAAAAATGAGCGAAGATTTACAGGGATTTTCACAGGCAGCACCAACACTGTCATTTGATGTACCAAAAACAGAAGAAGCAGTACAGGAGGCTCCACAGGCAGCGCAGACAGCTACAGCAGCAGATGCTGCAAAGGATGTTCAGGCAGCACAGTTATCTGAGGAAGAACTTAAAATGGTTGATGAATTTGTTGATCAGATAGATATCACAAATTCACAGGCAATCATGAACTATGGTGCAGGAACTCAGAAGAAGATGGCTGATTTCTCTGAAAAGGCTATTGATAATGTAAGAACCAAGGATATGGGTCAGATTGGGGATATGATATCCGGACTTGTTACAGAGCTTAAGGAATTTGACATTGAAGAGGAAGACAAAGGATTCTTATCATTCTTCAAAAAAGGTTCAAACAAGATTACAGCTATCAAGGCAAAATACAGCAAGGTAGAGACAAACGTGGAAACAATAAGCGGAGAACTTGAGAAGCATCAGGTTCAGCTTATGAAAGATGTAGAACTTCTGGATCGTATGTATGATCTTAACCTTAATTACTTCAAAGAACTTACAATGTATATTCTTGCTGGAAAGAAAAAACTTCAGCAGGCAAGAGAGACAGAGCTTGTTGAACTTCAGAATAAGGCAGCAGCTTCAGGACTTCCTGAGGATGCACAGAAGGCAAAAGATTTTGCAGCTATGTGCGACAGATTTGAGAAAAAACTCTATGATCTTGAGCTTACAAGAACAATTGCAATGCAGACAGGTCCTCAGATCAGAATGGTACAGAATTCAGATACAATGATGGCTGAGAAGATCCAGTCTACAATTGTTAATACAATTCCACTCTGGAAGAACCAGATG
>JAILEJ010000228.1 GCA_024688095.1 Butyrivibrio sp. | reverse complement strand
ATTCGGTTAATAGTGATTAAGTTAACAGAAATTTAATCATCTTTTAATCGGCTAATAATATACGTTTTATGCACATATTAAATTATGCTAAAATTTTTAATAAACGTTTGAAATAAAAAGAATAAGAATAGATTGATTAAGCATGTGAAAAATTATTATAATAAAAATGACTACTTGATTTTGGGAACGAAGCGACAAAAATACATTGAATATTGATTTTCATTCATGCGTAAAAGAAGTCAAAAATATTTTTACATAAAGTGGGAAAACTAAATGTACAAACCGGATTTTAAGCAAGTAAAAGAAATACTAGCTCTTTTTTCCAATATGGATACAGATATAAACAGCATTAACAATTCTGAGGGGGAACAGAAGAATGCAATTACTGAAGCTGCAATTAGAGTTAAAGGAAATATTGCAATAAAGCTTCTTGATGATATTTCAGTTTCTGAACTAAAAAATTCTAAAGCAGGAATAAGGACATCTGCTATTGAGGCAGCAGGATACAGTAATCTTGGCCAGATTGCAGCAGCTAAGGATTATGAGATTCTTCAGATAGAGGGTATTGGAGAAAAGCAGCTTGAAGCTATAAAAAATGTACTTACAGATATGGGAAATCAGCTCTCCGAACATGTATCAATGCAGCTTGGGATAGATTCTAATGATGAAGATATGAAAAAGCTTTTATCTTCTATAGCAGTTTACAGGAAAAGTGCTCTTGTCAGAAATGATGTAAAGCCTCTTTGGGAGGATTATCATAATTTCCATGAAAGAATTAAAGCAGGAATAAGGATACGTAATTCTGTTCACTGGCTTTTTTCCGGAAGGGTAACTAAGGAAGAGACATGTGCGTCGTTGGATGAAGCACTGGGATTTTTAAACCAACCTGTATATGAGCGTCTTTGCCATTTGATAGATCTTTTTATAGAAGCACAGAGAATGACATGGGAGCAAGTTGTTTCTGATTATACAAAGAGTAGTGCTGATTATTATGCAATACTTGACAGTCTTGGTAATATCAAGACTTCCAAGCCGCTTATATATAGTAGTATTCCTCAGCAGCTTGCTGCAGACATTGATGCGCAGGAACTTGATACAAGTCTTTTTATTGGAAATTTAAGATCATATCAGACTTTTGGAGCTAAATATATTCTCCATCAGGGAAAAGTGCTGCTTGGAGATGAAATGGGACTTGGAAAAACTGTTCAGGCGATTGCTGCAATTGCTCATATTGCCGTAAAGAGTGAAAAGTCTTTTTTTCTTGTAATATGTCCTGCAAGTGTTCTTGTAAACTGGTGCAGGGAAATCCAGAAATTTAGTAAGGTAAATACACATCTTGTGTACGGAGAATTTCTGGAAGACGTTTTTGCTGACTGGCAGGAAAATGGCGGAGTGGCTGTAACTAATTATGAATCTATGGGAAAGATTGTAGATAGAATTGATAATAATATGCATCTGGATATGCTGCTGATAGATGAGGCACATTATATGAAAAATCCGGATGCAAAGAGAACGCAGTATATTCGAAGACTTGATAATGAATCTGAAAGAATTCTTATGATGACAGGAACTCCACTTGAAAATCGTGTGGAGGAAATGTGTAATCTTATTGATTTCATAAGACCTGATATGACAAAGAAGATAAAAGAAAATGCATTTATGAATCAGGTATCAGAATTTAAGGAACTTCTATCACCCGTATATATAAGAAGGCTCAGGTCACAGGTACTTGAGGAGCTTCCACCTGTGGAGGAGAGACAGGTATGGTGTTCTATGTCTATGGAAGACCTTGATAGTTACAGGGAAGCAATTGATAGCAAAAGTTTTCCAGCTGCAAGGCGTGTAGGATTTTTGCAGGAGGATATCAGTACTTCTGCAAAAGCTGTCAGACTTAAGGAAATATGTGAGAATGCAGGGGATAATGGCAGGCGTGTTGTTGTGTTTTCATTCTTTAGAGAGACAATTTCAAAGGTCAGAGCTTTTCTTGGAGATAAGTGTGTGGGAGAAATTACTGGAAGTACACCTATCACAGAAAGGCAGGATATACTGGATAGATTTGGGGAGTCTCCGGAGGGAAGCGTCTTGATATGTCAGGTACAGTCAGGTGGTACAGGACTTAATATACAGCATGCAAGTATTGCAATATTCTGCGAGCCTCAGATAAAGCCATCTCTTACAAACCAGGCAATTGCAAGGCTTCATAGAATGGGCCAGGTAAGGGAT